>CAXUOL010000504.1:0-5424 GCA_964252435.1 uncultured Nostoc sp. | reverse complement strand
GTGCTAACTTCCAGCGCCAAACGGCTCAGGCACAACTGCAAGACTTAATTTCTCAACAAATAAGTGAGGCGATTAACCGTTATCTCGATCGACCCAATTTCTTCCCAGAACGGCAAGCCTTGGGCAAAAATACTGGTAACGAGGTTGTACGCCAAGTTAGTGCTTTACTCCAAACTTATGCACCTAACTTTGAGCAAAAATTATAATTTTAACGTGTCGTGGAAGTCCCCACCTTGAATGTACTCTAATGGTAGGTATTGTGAGCGGGGGGTGAGGATTGCATAAGCGTATTGTTTTTTTGCGTCAGCAAAAACAAATACTGGATGCATGACGAAGCGCCAAAATTTTCTGATAGAATTATTGGGTCTTGACCACCAATGCCGTAAGCGAAAACCAAGCTGTATAGGTAAGTGTCGCAAGAGAACCCTTCTCTGCGAGACGCTCCGCGAACGACTTCGCTCAGGGTAAAAGATTTGGGTCTTGGGAACCAGGACTCCTGCCCTTGGAGGGAATGTCAGACTTTCTAGTACTGCGAAGTCCTGGAGGCTGTTCCCGATGAATTGGGAAGCCCCGTCCGTCTTACGGCGGGGTAGTTCACCTAATTAATCACGTACTACCACTTTTGTCCCTAAACTCACTTGTTCATATAACAATCGGACATCAGAATTACGCATTCTTAAGCAGCCGTGGGATACAGCCGTTCCTACCAGGTCAATATCCGGCGTGCCATGAAAGCCAATTTCATTCCGTCCATCTGACCAAAAACCAATCCATCTATCTCCCAAGGGACTATCCGTACCAGCCTCAAATACTTTGCCAGTAATCGGGTGACGCCAGATTGGATAGTGTCGCATGTGGATCACCTGGAAAGAACCTGTGGGCGTTTCCCAACCTTTCTTGCCGACAGCAATGGGGTAGCTGGCTATCACCTCATCTCCTGCGTATACATAAGTGCGGCGATCGCTTAAATCAACTACCACTTGCGTCTTCACATTTGCCAGCCTATTAGATGGTATTTGTTGGGCTGAAGCCTGAGACCACAGACCTTTTGGCCAACTATCTGCAACTGGATTTTGTCTTTCTACTTGTCCCACCAACTGCGTCTGAGTTGGTAGGTCGCTTGCTTTGGCTACATTATTCTTAATAATTTGGGGCTTAATGGTAGAAGGCTTGAGTTTAGAAGCCCTACGAATAGTTGCTTTCGCTAGATTCTTCTTAATTATTTGCGACTTAATAGTAGAAGACTTGAGTGTAGAAGCCCTACGAGTAGTTGTTTTAGCTAAATTCTTCTTAATTATTTTTGATTTAGTTTTAGGTTTAATAGCAGAGGACTTTGGTGTAAACGTCCTCTGGGCAGTCGAGCCTTGGGTAACTTCATCAAGTGGCACAGATCCACCCAGCGCAATTTCGCCTAAACTCACCTGGGAAAGATTCTTGTAGACTCTCTCTGGCCGACTTCCCTTAAGATTGCTTCGGGTAGAATCTCGCCGCATCGAAGTAGATGCAGACTTCTCATATTGCCGTTCCGCCGTACTAATGCGCCAATGGACAGCTAAGGATAAAAATGCTGTGCCAAAACAAAGCAGCATTACCATACGCCCTACAGATTCGTTTCTTACCATTGCCATCGCCTATTGTTTATCCCTGACATATCCAGCCGAGCAATTGGATGAGTTCATCATCCGATTATCAAAAATTTACCAATACTTATCATTTCTGCTGTAAATCTGCCAACACCTTTGGGCAAACTAAGACTATGCAGATTGTCCCAGCGGCAAAATTCCAAGAGAGCAACCCCATTCCTCAAAAGTTCTGAGGATCGTAAGCCTCTCCTCAGACTTTTTGGTGAAACTCTTGAAATGTAGCAATCAATCATTAATGGTGTAGGTGGATGAAAAATCATGTTTGAAAAACTATTGCTAGCGATAACAATTACATTTTCCCTAAATTTATTTTTTCAAGTTCGCGTACCAGAGCAACATAACTCTAGTACTGCCTTCAGTCCACAACCAGAACAATCAGCAACTATTCTGGTAACGAAATCAAAAAATTAAATCACCATCTTAGCAACCACAGCAGCCTAACTTCCAGAAATTATTACCCAAATTTTTAAGGTATTAAGAAGTTAGAATTACAAAATTTTATCTTCATTTTTATAGCCAAATTTAATTATTTTGAGCAAGCGTATATACCCAGTTGCTAAAAGTACTAAAATGTGCATCGTGTCGCGCCTTTGTTCGTTGATGGGTCTTAGGCAACTATGGGAGCAGTATAAGGAAAAGTGGCTCTGCTTATTGCTATAAATGTATCCAAAATTGTATGCTTCAGTGTTCCAGTCATAAATCCGTCACCTGAGCATGGAACTTCTGTCTCATTAGCAGGTCTAATAGATAGGGATGATTTAGAGCCAGTACGATCTATGAGTCAATCGATTACTGTATCCTGGTCAACGGTTGATGCAAAGTATCCAGAAGCATCAGTGCAAGTTGACAAACTCCCTAACCACGATTTAATTTTGCGCTGTCAAGCCGGACTGCGACCAGATCGTGCTGCTTTTGCGGAACTATTACGCCGCTATCAAAGTCAAGTCGATCGAGTTCTATACCACTTGGCTCCAGATTGGCCTGACAGAGCCGATTTGGCTCAAGAAGTTTGGATTCGAGTATATCGGAATATTAACCGATTACAAGAACCTGCCAAATTTCGGGGCTGGTTAAGCCGCATTGCCACCAACTTGTTTTACGACGAGTTACGGAAACGCAAGCGGGTTATGAGTCCTTTGTCACTGGATGCTCCCCGTTCCTTAGAAGACGGTGAGATGGATTGGGAAATCGCTGGCGATACCCCAGGTCCTGAGGAAGAACTGACAACTAGAGAATTTTACGAGCAATTGCGGGAAGCGATCGCGGATTTACCAGAAGTTTTTCGTACTACCATTGTCCTTAGAGAAATCGAAGGCATGGCTTATGAAGAAATTGCCGAAATCACTGGAGTTTCTCTAGGAACTGTGAAGTCAAGAATCGCCAGAGCTAGATCGAGGTTGCAAGCCCACTTGCAGAATTATCTAGACTCCTAATTTACAGTATCTTGCCTCTACCATTGGGTAGAATTTAAGCATAGATTAAAAATTACTAGAAAGACATAGATAGTTTCTGCCTTTAGGAGGAAAATTGGCTAATTTTCCCGAAATTCCCGCCCAGTTTACCCGTGTATGAATTGGTAATAATGTTAAGATGACTACTGATTCTCAGTTTTACGACCGTTCTCCTTTGCAACTTCCTCAAGATTTGTCAGATGGAATGGCCAAGCATACCAATGAATCAACGGGTCTTATGGATATGGTGAAGCGCGATCGCTTCGAATTATTAAGTGCTTACCTGGATGGTGAAGTCACAGCCACCGAACGCAGGCAAGTAGAAGAATGGCTGGCAAATGATGCCTCAGTTCAATGTCTCTATGCTCGACTGTTAAAGCTGCGCCAAGGCTTGCGGACGCTCCCAGTGCCAGCAGCCCAACAGTCGCCAGAAGAAACAGTTCAGCAAGTATTGATACGTTTGCACCGTCGCTCCCGTTTAAACTGGATGGTGGGAGCTGCGGCCATTGCCGCTTGCGCGATCGGTGCAGTATCAGGCTTAGTAGGTGGTGGTTCTATGATGCCGCAACTGGCACAACGACCACAAAGAGAACCTATACAAACCTCCTCAGCGTCTATAGTTCCCCCTTCGCCGCTGATGGTGGGACTAAATAACCCGGTAATTGAAATTCCGAAAGCAGCAGTAGCCTCTCCAGAAAATTCAATTTATCAGGTACAGCCGCAACGACACGACCCCAAACAGGACATAAACTAATCGCAAAGTTAACAGTTTAAAGATCGTAACTGTACTTTGGGGTTAAACCACAGCCGCTCCACCAGCCCCCAGGTTGGAGTAAGCCTCCTAATCGATTGACTTTCTCTAAAGTCATTAAATAAACCCAAGCCCAACTATAAGAGAGCGACTGTGGCTCATAAACCTCGATAATTTGTCGATTATAGAGGTTTTCTGGTGTTTGTCTATTGGGCTGGTAATCTTCCAGCACATCTAGCTCATTTAAAATCTTTGGGTGGGAAAAAGAGAGTAAATATCCATAAACTTGGCTATCCCCTAGCGTCATCGCTGGGTAGCCCATTGGCAGAGCAAATAATTTGCCTTGTACAACAGCTATTTTGACATCAACGACTTTACCAGCACAGTATCTTTTATAGTTAGCTTCACCTGGTTTGAGCGTGCCGTAGACAAAAACCCTCACCAAATCAGTAAATTTTAGATTTGATTCAACCATCGCCTATATTTAACCATCTAACTTGACAGCAATAAAAACCTATGATATTGAATACCTCTAGATCAGTTCTAGAGGTATTTTTATTTACTCAGATTAATAGTTAAACAATTAAGTACTACTCTTGCCCTTTATTCCTATCTAACTTCTCTTGAATAGCTTCTCTACAAAATTCAGGAGGGTTATCTTGTTGCTGCACTTCCTCTTTCATTGTCTTAGTCATGCGTATATTCATTTTCTCGGTCAGTGGCTCCTCTCTGTCAGTAGTGAATTTTTTTAAATTTTCTGGATTTCCTTTAGGATTAGCCATTGTTGAGAGATGTAAATATAGCTTGATCTACGTGGAAGCGAGTAAATATGATTTTAAATCGGTGGTGCTTTCATCCTGGTAAATGGTTCACCACCGATACCACTTTTATAAATGGGTAACTCTATTTTATGTTCACAAGGTCAGAACTCGAAATCAAAACCACTGCTGAGTTGAGAGACTTATGTAGGCGTTACGGATTAAAGCCTACTGGGAATGGAGGATACAAGACTAGTTGGATTGTCACCTTGATGGCATTCCCGCAGATAGCACTCGCTCAACTAAGCCAAGGGTTGAGGGTTAAAGTCACCAGGTTTCAGTGTTATTCAATTCCTCGAAGGGGTGGTAGATGAGATGAACTCACCCACTGATGAGCAAGCAGCGCTGATCAAGCTGACGATGGAGGGCAAAGCGATGAGCTATCCTGACAGATACGATCAAGAGAATTTGCTTAACTTGCACAAGGCTAAGATGCACCTTGAAATGGCGATCGGACTGCTAACCCAGTAAATCAGTTTAAAACCATAACACATCTAGTCCCCAACATCCTAAGCTTAGGGACTTTTTTATGTCCTATATACCCAAAGTTGTTGGACTTTAGAGATATAAGATAGATAGAAATAGAGGGTAGAAAGAAATAATAGTAAATTGATTTTATAAATTAAATTAGAAAATTACTAGACAGATAATTCCCTCAACATAGTAGTTCAAATGTCCTAGTAAAGATCAAATACTAGAAAATTAGTAGAAGTAAAGTGTAACAGGCATGAAACCATTGGAAATACGTGATTCTGTTGATT
>CAXUOL010000503.1:0-5442 GCA_964252435.1 uncultured Nostoc sp. | reverse complement strand
TTTCATACAGGTACTTGCTTTGTCAAAACACCCGATAATCGCCAAGGTTGGGCAGTATATCTGACAGAACAAGGCTGGGAAACCTACATTGTTGACTGGCCAGGGCATGGTCGATCAGGCTTTGTCCCAGATTTTCCCACGATGCCATATCAACGGGTAATTAATGCTACTGTGGCGCTACTCCAACAAATTGGCCCGGCTGTCATTCTTACCCATAGTATGTCTGGTATCGTTGGTTGGCAGACAGCACAAAGCCATCCCAAACTTGTTAAAGCTATTGTAGGCATTTCACCAGCGCCACCAGCCAATCTATTACCGGTCATCACAAAACACTCTCATGAAGCTTTTCTTGAAGACCGTCCACGTATTCAATCGCGTGAAGAAACTAAAAAATACTTCACTAACTCAGATAATTTTCCGCAAGAGGTATTTGAGAATTATTTTTGTAGTTTAGTCCCTGAGAGCGCCCGAATTAGCAACCAGCGTAGAAATGTTGAAGGAAAAGGGCTTTATATTTGCCACCCCCAGGTACTATTTGATATTCCTATATGTGTGATTACAGGCGATCAAGACCCGCGCCATTCTCGTGAGGTAGATGCAGAAACTGCAAAATATTTCGGTGGTGATTTTATTTGGCTTCCTGAAGTTGGACTCTCTGGTCACGGTCATATGCAAATGCTTGAACATGGTAACTTAGCTATTGCTGACTTGTTTATCAATTGGCTGCATAGCAAAGGTCTATAGCGATCCCGACCTGGTGAGGTACGTTTTTTTTGCCTACTGTCCAAGTTCTTTGATGTTATCCATCACTTGTTGGTATAAGTCGTTATTACCCTGACTTTGAAAAATACTTGCTGCTTGTTGTAAGTCTTTGAGCGCTCCCTGTTTGTCTCCATTGATGGCGCGGGCATTTCCTCGGTTATTGTAGGCAGGGGCAAAGTTACGATTTAGGCGAATGGCTTGATTGTAATCTGCGATCGCACCCTGGGGATCTCCATTGGCAGCACGGGCATTTCCTCGGTTATTATAAGCGATCGCATATTTGGGGTTGAGGAGAATCGCTTGATCGAGATCGTCTATTGCCCCTTTTTTGTCTCCATTGGTAGCGTGGGCATTTCCTCGGTTATTGTAGGCTTCGGCATAGTTGGGATTTAGGCGAATCGCTTCACTGTAATCTTTAACTGCTTCTCTGTTACCTCCTAGTGAAGCGCGGGCATTTCCTCGGTTATTGTAGGCTTCGGCATCGTTAGGGTTGATGCGGAGTGCTTGATTGTAATCTGCGATCGCTTTTTCCTTGTCTCCCAAATCAAAGTAGGCTAATCCTCGCGCATTGTAGGCAGCGCCATACTGAGAATTTTGACTAATTGCCTTACTATAAGAAGCGATCGCAGCTTGCAAATCGCCGTTTAAATGCTGATTCTTTCCCTGAAGATAAAATTCCCCACCAATGGAAGTTGTAGCTGAACGACGGCTAGGTTGACTAACTCCTATTTCTGTTACTAATACATTGTCATTCTTACTACAAGAAACACTGCTAATTGCAGTTAATGTAGTAAAAATAGCTATGGTAAATAAAGTATTTACCCTTGTTCGCTTTTGCCCAAATAAACGCCGTCTCATAAGTTAATATAAACTGCCATAACACTGGAACGGAATTAGTACCAAAATCTAGATTTTAATTCTTTAGCTCAATAACTATTCTAACTTTTGATAAATTTTTCAAGTTAATTGACAAATTTCCCTAATATTTTATAGATTTATCAGAGAAGGTAGAAGGAAAGAATTATTAAATTTCAATATTTATTTTTCACAATAACTCTATAAATTATGACATTTGTAGCCTGATGAACAATTTACTCATCCTCCGCTTCACTCACTTGAGTTTTAGGAATTAGCCGCCAAGAGGTATTCTTGTCAATATCTACAGACAATTGTTCCAGATTTTGCCCTAAATCTTTTTGGAGTTTCTGAGTTAGTGTGATTGGGAAATCTAAATTAATATCTTGAGTTTGTACTAGCTTTGCCAATTCTGTAAATGCAGCTTTGATTGTAGTCCTTTCATAACTAGTTAGCTTATAGTCATAAGTTTCTGATATATTCTGAGCCTGCATGGCTTTTTTTATACGTTCTTGCAAATGCTCAAATTCTGAATTCAACAACTTCCATTCCTGCTCAAGTTGCGAGTATCTAGTACTTAGTGATATTAAGTCTTCCGTTGCAGGTTCGGGGCTGGCTTGGGCTTGTAAGCCTAACAAGTTTAGGTGAATTTGAGCAAGATAAATACAGTCTAGGTAAGCATACTCTATCTGTTCTTCAGTCAGAGGGCGTTTTGCCCAATCACTTTTTTGTTCTTGTTTATCGATATTGTTAAAACTACAAAGTGCTGTAGCTATTGTCTTAAGTTGGTAGTTGGGTAATGGCAAAAGATAGTAGGGAATTTTTTTGGCCATTTCCAAAGTGCAAGTAATATTTTTGGCTTTCTTGCTACCGAGAAATTTTAGATCGTAACTGGCGTTGTGAAAAACTTTTTCAATTGCAGAATTTATCATAATTTTATCAATAAATTCAGCTATAATATTAGATTGGTCTAATACATCTAAAAGATAGACGCGATCGCCACTCATATCTTGAGGATTATCTAATACCTGAATCACCGATAACCGGGGATTACGACTTTTATAGTCAGCGACTTCTGTATCTATCCACAGTGTTTTAGCGTTTGTATATTCAGCGACAATGGCACGAATTTCGCTAGCCGAAGTGAGGTAGGGCATTGGCTAATATTTCCTAATATTTAAGGCATTGTAAGTAAGCCATAGTTTTATAAAGTAACATTTTGTTGGTAAGTTTGCTGGCAGAGGATTGCAAAAACGCTGAAGTTTAAAATTCGTCATAGACATCGCCAAATTGACTCAAATCTGATAACATCGAGTCACTACTGTGGAGTGGCATAGTCTACCATCGAAAGAGCTACTGTGCATCTACATTAAATTCATAGAAAGCTACAGATTGTGTGTAAAGCCATCCTGGTTAGCAGCCGTCAGAAAAATTGAATTGACATTTCTCAAAACTGGGTGCAAAATTTTAGCTTTAAGAAATCGTCGAGATTTCAATTTTCAGTAACCTGAGCTATTGCTTAAGCACTTTTGTTACTCCACTTTTAATTGTTTTTTTAAATTTGCTCCTCACCATGACACACACTTCAATTAACCGCTTCAAGTACTCAATTCGGAGATAAATAATGAAAAAACTAATTCTATTAGTAGTTAGTAGCATTTTGGTAGTTGGTACTTTTGGCTGCCAAGACTCTCCTAAAACTGGTTCGGAAACTCCTAGCACAACTAATGAAGCCGCTCAAGCACCAGCAAAACCAGCTTCAGAGACAAATCAAACTGCCAAAGTTCCAGAAACACAAACGACTCCTTTAGCAGCTAGTACAGGTACTAAAGTTAAAACCGATTCTGAAAAAACGGCAGCAACAAAAGATAAGAGCGACTTAAAAACTGAAGTTAGCGCCAAGTTGAATAAAGGCTTACCAGGCAACAAGTTACAAGTTGAAAACAAAGAGGGTGAAATTATCCTCAAAGGTACAGCCGCTTCTGTTGAAGAACTCAAGAAAGCTGAAACCTTGGCTAAAGAAGTTCAAGGTGTGAAGACAGTGAAGGTAGAAGCAAAAGTTGATGCTGTAAAAAAGCCATAAAAGAATAACTAAAGCTTTCAGTTAACATCAGTATGAAAGCCAAAGAGAGACTTACACAAATGTAAGTCTCTGTTTTTTACTTACTTAAATGAAAGTAAGGAATAAGTAGTTGATACCCAATACGGTTCGGTTAACATATTTGTCTCTCGAAGATCCCCCCAACCCCCCTTAAAAAGGGGGGCTTTTTCTCCTCTTTACCCCCTTTTTAAGGGGGTCGCCGCAGGCAGGGGGATCTTATTCGAACCGTATTGAGTTGATACCACTTGAGTAACTTTATATAGAGGTTATCGGTTGAGTAAGGTACAAAAACCCTACCCCCAAGCCACTAAGAGGATGTTTGAAATTCTATATTTTCATCTTTCAACTTCCATTATTTGAACCTCGATAAATTCGCTCCATCTGCTCTGGAGAAAGGCGTCTCATTGGAAACCACTCAAATGCAGAAATAGACTGTTTCTCATAAGGTTGAACATCACCCTGCTGGTTTAGAGGGGAACGCATTGCTACATTGGTATTTGGAACCTGACCCCTGAACGACTCATCTATTTCTGATTCTGGAAGCAGAGTTTGAGGCAAAACATAAGCGTGCTTCTGGGGATCGTATGCGAAAACTTCTCCTGTTTCAATGTGATAAATCCAAGCATAAATGCTGAGTTCCCCCTGATAAAGCTTAGAGTGAATCACTGGATATGTCCGCAAATTCTCAATTTGAGTAAGAACATTTTCGGCAATCATAATCTCTAGCAGTTCTTCTTCGTCGTAGTGGCTATAGTGGTCTATAACTAGCCTTCGAGTTGCTTCTGCATATTTAAGCCAATCATGTACAAGCGGCATTTCATCGCTGAGATTGTGTAACTTCATTAATCCTTTCATTGCACCGCAATGAGAATGACCACAAATAATAATTTGGCGAACATCTAAAGCTTGAACAGCATATTCAATTGTCGCACCTTCACCGCCATTACTTGCCCCATACGGAGGGATAATGTTACCTGCATTGCGAATGACAAATAATTCACCAACTTGGGCTTGTGTAATTAGATTTGGATCAAGACGCGAATCAGAACAGGTAATAAATAATACTCTGGGCTTTTGACCAAGTGAAAGTTGCTCAAATAATTTTTGATGTGTCGAAAAATAGCTAGATTTAAATTCGCGCAGACCTTTAATTAATTTCTTCATTACTAAATTCTATAAATATTTGGGGGTTAAGAACAAATCACAGACAGCAGATTGAGGTAGTAAAGAGGGCTTTCTTTCTACGTTTTCCCAATTGTAAATATTATTATATTATAAATTCATTTGGTGCTTTTAATATCCTCTACCATTTGGTTGAGTTGCTTTTTTCTCTTGCTCTCCTCTGTTCCTTCGCAGGTCATATTACTGTGTGAGAATGCCTTGAGCCTATTTCAAACTAGTTATATCTTGAGATAAATTTTTGAATTATAAGTAATTAGGCAGACATGATATTATCTGCCTGGGAAAATTTTGACGATCGGTTTGCGACATCAAAATTTTCGCCGTATACTGAGCGATCGCCTGTGGTAAGCCTTTTGGGTGAAGCTTGCAGGCTCACCGCAACGCGTCTACAATAATCCCCAATCCTCCCTCCTACCCTCTTGCGAATTCTTAATTAGTTGATACACTTGTTCTTCATTAGCCCAGGGAACCAGCGCCTATGGTGCACATCAAGCGCGTGGAACTTACGAACTTCAAATCCTTCGGTGGCACTACTTCTGTCC
>CAXUOL010000502.1:4179-5444 GCA_964252435.1 uncultured Nostoc sp. | reverse complement strand
GAGTGCTGAGTGCTGAGTGCTGAGTGCTGAGTTAGGAGTTAAGAGTTAGGAGTTAAGAGTTAAGAGTTAAGAGTTTTGTTTATCTCCTTGTCCCCTTGTCTCCCTTGTCTCCCTCATCTCCCTCATCTCCCCAATAGTTACTCATCTTCATCGGGTTCTAAATCGTCGGCTGTCAATTCTTGATGAGGGATAGCGGCGATAATTGCATCTATCACCTTAGATACTGGTAATATCTCAATATTTAAGTCGGGAAATTTTGTTCCTTTTGGGACGATCGCTCTTTTAAATCCCAATTTAGCAGCTTCTTTTAACCGCAGTTCCATTTGGGAAACCGATCGCACTTGTCCCCCTAACCCAACTTCACCGATTAATACTGTACCGGGATCGACGATGCGATCGCGGAAACTAGCTACAATTGCGATCGCTATTCCTAAATCTACCGCCGGTTCTTCCACATTCAACCCACCCGCTGAAGCAACGTAAGAATCTAACTTGGACATGGGAATTCCCACTCGTTTTTCTAAGACGGCAAGAATTTGCACTAGACGGTTGTAGTCTACGCCAGTTCCAGCCCGCCGAGGGGAAGGGTAGCTGGTAGGACTCACTAAAGCTTGCAATTCTACAACGATAGGACGAGTGCCTTCGCAAGCAACCACAATGGCAGTACCGGGAGCGGGATCGTCACGGTTGCCTAAAAATAGCTCTGAGGGGTTGGAGACTTCTCGCAATCCATCTGTCACCATTTCAAAGATGCCGATTTCGTGAGTTGCACCAAAGCGGTTTTTAACTGTCCGTAATAACCGATGGGAGGCAAAGCGATCGCCTTCAAAATACAACACTGTATCGACTAAGTGTTCTAAAACTTTTGGCCCAGCGATCGCTCCTTCTTTGGTGACGTGTCCCACAATCAGCATGGTGACATCTTCGTGCTTCGCCACTTTCATCAGTGCTGCGGTACATTCCCGTACCTGAGCTACTGAACCTGGTGCAGAAGTCAGCGCCGGAAAAAACACCGTTTGGATACTATCAATTACCGCCACATTTGGTTTGAGAGAGTCTATTTCCCGTAAAATTTCTTCTAAATCTGTTTCTGGCAGTACATATAAATCTGCACCTATACTGTCAGGGTCTATAGGAAGTGTAGTATCTACTACTACTGTTACCTTCTCCTCGTTTACCACACTTAGGGTTTTTGATACCCCCAAACGGGAAGCTCGTAATTTTACCTGCTGTCCCGATTCTTCACCAGTTACGTAAAGGATGCG
>CAXUOL010000502.1:0-4079 GCA_964252435.1 uncultured Nostoc sp. | reverse complement strand
GTTTTTGGCTTTGCCATTCTTAAATCTTATTAAATAATCTTAATATTTACTTAATTCTTGAAAAAAACTAAAAACTAATAATAGTGGTATTTAGAGCTTTTTCCAAATCAATTCATGGAATGATATCTTAATATTATGATATTAAAAATTAATCATGTAAATTTTTAGTCAAGGAGCCTAGAGAAACTTGGAAAGCCATAAAGAAAAAATCTTGGTGGTAGACGACGAAGCCAGCATTCGCCGGATTTTGGAAACACGCCTTTCCATGATTGGCTACGATGTAGTGACAGCTGGCGACGGGGAAGAAGCTTTGGATACTTTTCGCAAAACAGAGCCTGACCTGGTAGTTTTAGATGTAATGATGCCAAAGCTAGACGGCTATGGTGTATGTCAAGAATTACGAAAAGAATCAGATGTGCCCATTATTATGCTAACAGCCTTGGGTGATGTCGCCGATCGCATCACCGGATTAGAATTAGGTGCTGATGACTATGTAGTTAAACCATTTTCCCCCAAGGAGCTAGAAGCCCGGATTCGCTCGGTGCTGCGGCGAGTAGATAAAAACGGTGCTTCTGGAATTCCCAGTTCTGGGGTAATCCATGTCGCTAATATTAAAATCGATACGAATAAGCGACAAGTCTACAAAGGCGATGAGCGGATTCGATTGACGGGTATGGAGTTCAGCTTGTTAGAGTTGTTAGTCAGTCGCTCTGGAGAAGCTTTTTCTCGTTCGGAAATTTTGCAGGAAGTATGGGGTTATACACCAGAACGTCATGTAGATACCCGCGTAGTAGATGTGCATATATCACGTTTGCGGGCAAAATTAGAAGATGATCCCAGCAACCCAGAATTGATTCTCACAGCGCGGGGTACTGGTTATCTTTTCCAGCGGATTATTGAACCAGGGGAGGAGTGAAAATAGTTAGGAGTGAGGAATAGAAGTGAGGAGTTAAAAACTTTCTTCAACTCATAACTCATAACTCATAACTCATAACTTTTCCCAAGGATGACTAAACCTGATCCTAATCGATTTTTGCGGCGTCTACCCATTGTCGTGGGTGGGCTAGGCGCTGTGCTTTTGCTGATTAACCGTTTATTAACACCGGAATTAACCCAGTCTCAATCGCGTGGTGATGTAGTGGGCGTGATTTTGAGTGCGGTGTTAATTTTAACGGGTTTAATTTGGCAGCAAGTTCAGCCGCGATCGCCTGATATTGTAGAACTAATTGGAGAAGAAGGTTTTGTACTCGCAGCAGATTTACCAGAATCCGTAAAAACAGAGCTAGCCTGGGCATCTCATTTATTGTTGACTAATACAGTAACGCGATCGCTTGTGGTTTTTTATCAAGGTAAAGTTTTGTTGCGTCGTGGGATTCTGGGTACTAAATCTGAAGTTGTGCCAGGAGTAATCTTAAAACAGGTACTCGAAAAACAAAAACCGATTTATCTAGTTGCTCTAAAAATATATCCAGGTAAAGTTGAATTTGATTATTTACCAGAAAATACTCAAGGTGTAATTTGTCAACCTATTGGCAACCAAGGTGCATTAATTTTGGGAGCAAATGCTCCTCGCAGTTACACCAAACAAGATGAAAACTGGATTGCGGGAATTGCTGATAAGTTAGCCGTTACTCTTAGTACTTAACCTCAGTTCGGGAAAAGTCAGGTTTATTCACCTCTAACTAGCTGAAACGAAACAAGCACGTTAATATATTCCAAAATCAAGCAACGGTGTAATGAGGGTTTCAGCTTATCCCGAACTCAGCTAGTAGGTTGGGTTGAACTTAAGTGTTACCCAACAAACTCCTGAAAATGTTGGGTTTCGTCCCTCAACCCAACCTACACAATTTAAGGCTTTTAGCTCTAACTGAACTGTATTGATCTATAAGTTAATTACGAACTTGTGCCGAGCGAAGTCGAGGTATTACGAATTATTAACTCACCAAGAAGTCAAAAAATTCCAACCTTCCTTTTCTTCTGGTGTCTTTACTTCTTTTTCTTCTACTTCTTCCGGTATCTTTAAATTTGTCTGTTGAATTAAATTATCATAAGCTCCTGAATCAACCCATTTTAATAATTCGCCAGCCCGCATAACTATCCAAGAAAGCCCAGGCTCTGTATAGCTTAATATTTTAGTGACTTTATCCACGCTATCAAAGTTATTGGATGCAAACTCACGGGCTTGGACGAGGAAATCTTCAATTACAGCAGCAGTCAAGTACTCATCTGGTAAACCCGCGAGTTTCATCAGTGTAGTAGTTGCTACGTCAATATCCTGACAAGCAAGCAAAGCAGCCCGATCGGCAGTGAACCTAGCCATCATCCGCCAATTATACAAACCTAGTTCCATTCCACCAGCTACTAAACCACCGACTCCCAGTGTGGTACTGCTCAACAAATTTTTCAATGTTGGCATCACAATTGCCATTTGGTGATAAATCATGTGCTTACTCTTGATGCGAGCGATTTCGTGTCCGAAAATGTAAAGCAATTCATCTACGCCAAGCCACTCCATTGCATCTAAATTGATCCCGACAAGGGGTTTTTCCACGCCAACAATGTAGGTTTGAATGTGACCTGTGCCTCGAAATAGATACAATTCAGGAAGTGGAGCAACATCAAGAATTTGGCAGGTTTCTACAAATGTTTGATGTAATTCGGGAAAATTACGCGGTGAAATTCTGATTTCACTACCAAGGCTTTGCAGTCTAAGTAGGCGATCGATACCGTATTCGTTAATTTTTTTGAGTAGCAAGGAGACACCGGGCATATTTTGCAAAGAAGCCAAGGCTTTGCGATCGAAGGGGTGCTCGTAGGCTTCAGAACTTAGTCCAGTTAATATTTTTCTTGTCATAGGTTTTGAGCTTTAAAATAGGAGTTTAGAAGCATTAAGCGACACGGCGTAAATCTAGCTATCATCTCAATTCACCAGACAAGTTGCTTTGAACTGGTTAAATGTAAGCAAACTTCTACCACAGTCTACTAGGGATTTTGTCACTATCTTGCCCAGGTAGAATATACAGTAGGGTTGCGTAGCTGTGTGTACCTACGAAAAAATTAGAAATTTACAACTGAATCTATGCAAATTATTTATTGGCTATTAGTTGCTGTAATGGTTGTGGGTATTATTGGTGCTGTAGTTCCAGCCATTCCCGGTAGCAGCTTAATTTTAATTGCAATTATCATCTGGGGAATCGTTAGTAGTTCCTTTGCAGCTATCAAGATTCCACTAATTGTGACAATTATAGTTTTACTGCTGAGTGTCGGAGTAGATTTTTTAGCTAGCTATGTGGGAGCAAAACAAGCTGGAGCTAGCAAATGGGGACAAATTGGCGCAATTGTTGGTTTGGTGGTAGGATTTTTGGGATTATTGCCAACTTTACCTTTTGGGGGGCCACTGTTAGGAATTTTACTAGGCCCGCTTTTGGGAGCAATTATTGGTGAGTACTTTTATCGGCGTGAATTCGGGTTGGCGGTTAAAGCAGGTATAGGAATTGTAGTCGGGTCTTTGGTTGGAAATTTGATTCAAGGGTTGTTAGCGATCGCCGCAGTTGTAGTTTTTGTTGTGACAACCTGGCCACAGGTATTTGGCTCTTAGCATTTGAAAAATCTGACAGATTTGAGAACAGCGGTAATAGCTAGCAATTAGCTGTTTATTACAAACATTCAATTTGATCGCAAAGACTATCCATAGTAAACAAATACAGCGGTTCCTCCCATTTATTCTATGAGAGGAACCGTTTCACTAAATATTAGTAACTAGAAAGATTATAGATACACTGCATACTCCATTTATCTAAAATATGGTTTAGCAAATCAGAAGTATAAAAAAGCACTTTAACGTGAAAAATACGTAAACAATTTTTCTTAAAGTCAAAGCGATTGCCAATAATTGAAACCCTAGAGAGTCAGAGATATACGAAGCGCAGATATGTAAGAAATTAAAATTTTATGAAGACTATTTATTAGTTGAAGATGTGATGAAGACCACTCAGTAAATATTGCAGGTTATAAGTCTATGTGATTTTATGGAGATAAGAAATACATCACGCAAGTTTCGCTTTCACTGACAGTATTTT
>CAXUOL010000501.1:2343-5451 GCA_964252435.1 uncultured Nostoc sp. | reverse complement strand
AAAGAATTGGCACTACTAATTGCGGAAGTAGCAGAAAAAAAGCCGCATCTGACCATTATTCTAGATTGTTGCCACTCTGGTTCCGGCACCAGAGACCCAATGCAAGAAGCTAAAGAACGACGCTTAGACATAGACAAGCGAGAACGTCCACTGAATAGCTTTATTTTTAAGTTAGAAGATTTAGAGAAACTATCAGATTTCCGTGACCGTGACCCCGAAAAACACCCGACTGGCTGGAAGATACCCACAGGTCGTCATGTTCTTTTAGCAGCTTGTCGAGACTACGAAACAGCAAAGGAATATCCTGGTAAATGTCGGGGTTATTTCTCTTATTTTTTGATGGATACACTTTCCAAGACCAACGGAAAGCTGACTTATCGGGATTTATTTGGACGTATAAATGCCATTGTCCGCAGTGAAAGGTCAGATCAGTCTCCGCAATTGGAAGTAAATCACATCGAGGATGGTAACAAATTTTTCCTCGATGGTGCGATCGCCGAAATTGAACCCTACTTTATTGTTCAGCAAGATCAAACCTCTGGCTGGGTGATTGAAGGTGGTGCTGTCCACGGAGTGCAACCACCCAAAGATACCGAAACTACTTTACTGGCACTGTTTCCCTTTGATGCTACTATCGATGATTTGCGCGACCCCTCAAAGTCTGTGGGTAGAGCAAAAGTGACTCAGGTATTGCCAACTAAGAGCAAGATAGATATCGAAGGAGTGCAAAACCTGAAAAGCGAAAGCGATCGCACTTTTAAAGCAGTTGTTACCAGTTTACCACTACCGCCTTTAGGGGTTTACTTTGAGGGAGATGAAACAGGTGTAAATCTGGCGCTTGAAAAGCTCAAAACAGCCGGACTTAATGGTAAACCCTCAGCCTATGTCCGCGAGTCACAAGAAGTTGGCAAAGCCAATTTTCGCCTGTTGTGTCGCAATAACCAGTATATAGTAACCAAACCGACAGATGACCGACCCCTAGTAGCTAAAATTGATGATTACACTTCAGACAATGCAGACAAGGCAATTAAACGTTTAGAACATATTGCTCGTTGGATAACAATTGCTCAACTTGCAAATACTGCGGCGACTCAAATTAAACCTGGTGACGTGAGGATGGAGCTCATCTTTGCTGATGAGGATTTATCACAATCAAAGCAGATACGTTTGCAGTACAAGTATAAGGATGGTGAATGGCAAAAGCCAGAATTTAAACTTAAACTTACCAATACAACTAGAAAGCCACTTTATTGTGCTTTGGTCAACCTTTCAGATAGTTTTGCTATTAGCACCCCGTTTTTTGAAGCAGGTAGTATTAGGCTGGAAGCAGGAGAAGAAGCTTATGCTCTAATAAATGGAGAGGAATGGGTGGAACTCGAAGTCCCTGATGAGTATTGGAAACTCTTAATTACCGAGTACAAAGACATTCTTAAATTGATTGTGACCAAGGATGAATTTAATGTCAGATTGCTAAATCAGGATAAACTTGATGCTCCTCGACCTATAACTAGAGATATAGAATCCCCAAATCAAAGTAGTCTTGAGCGTTTAATGACTCGCACACAAGATCGCGAACGCGAAATGGGAGCGGCTAAGAGGTTTGATGATTGGTACGCTGAGGAAATCACAATCACTACAGTCCGTCCTTTAGATTGTAGCCCAGTTTCTCAGGAACAAGAACAACAATTAGCGGGAGGGGTGAAGTTACAACCCCATCCCAGCTTAGTAGCAAATGTTCGCCTTACAACTACACCACAAGTCAGCCGAGATTTAGGTAATAAAATTGTCCCCCCGATTTTACGAGAAAATCCAGAAGTTATTCGACCGTTCCAATTTACTATCAGTCGCGGTACAGATCCAGGATTAAGTGTACTGGAACTGAGCAACGTTAAAGACCACGAAGTTGTCACCCCAGATGCACCTTTAAAATTATTAGTTGATGGACAACTAGCAAACAATGAATACCTGCTTCCTGTGGGTTATGATGGGGAATTTTTCTTACCCTTAGGTCGTGGGAAAGCAACCGGAGATGCCAAAATCGAAATTGAGTTAGAAAGATTACCAGCCCCCGTTAGCGAGGGAGAACGTAGCCTGGAAGGTTCTATTCGCATCTTTTTTCAAAAAGTGATCGACCAGGGTTTGGGACGGGAATTTGAATATCCGATTTTAGCAGTAGCCTCCGTCGGAGAGGATAAGAAAGTAACCTATAACCACGATGAGAATTATGTTAAGCAGCAGATAGCCCAAGCAAAACGAATTGCCCTCTACATCCACGGGATTATAGGCGATACTGAAAGTTTAGTGTCTACAATCAAACAACCTGTATTACAACCGGATGGGCAAAAGTCTTCCATCAACGAACTTTACAATCTAGTTCTCACTTTTGATTACGAAAATCTGAATACTAATATTGAGCAGAATGCCCAACATTTAAAACGACGACTAAAAGATGTAGGTTTATCAGAAAATCACGGTAAACAATTACACATTATTGCTCATTCAATGGGTGGTTTGGTATCTCGCTGGTTTATTGAGCGAGAAGGAGGTAATAAAGTTGTCCAACACCTGATTATGTTGGGTACACCAAATGCAGGTTCTCCTTGGGCTGTGGTGGAAGATTGGGTAAAATTGACTCTGGGTATTGCACTCAACGGTCTTTCTACAGTTGTTTGGCCAGCAAAAGTCGTAGCTATATTGATGGGTACATTAGAAAAAAATATTTGGGTAGCTTTAGCCCAAATGAACCCAAATTCTGAGTTTATCAAATCTCTCGCTGAGAGTGACGACCCTGGTATTCCCTATTCAATTATCGCTGGTAATACCTCTATTATTCCCGCAGCATTAGAACAAGAAGTAGAGAGAGCATCGATTATAGAACGGCTACAACAACGTTTATTTCAGAAAGTTGTTGAATTGCCATTTTTTGGCACGCCGAATGATATAGCAGTCATTGTGGATAGTATCATGAGTATTCCCAAAGGGCGATCGCATCCTCCCAACATTCAAGAAGTACCTTGCGATCACCTGAGTTACTTCCTGAGTGAACCTACCGCAGTTGGCTTAGAAGCTTTAGTTGCAGCTATTAAAATTTTGATGTGATATTTCCCG
>CAXUOL010000501.1:0-2243 GCA_964252435.1 uncultured Nostoc sp. | reverse complement strand
CGTCAAAAATTAGGGTTGCTATCTATATGAATCTGAATATCTACGCATTACTAGTTGGTATTGATGAATATCTAAATGTTTCTCCATTGCAGGGCTGTATAAATGATATAACTGCAATCAAAGAATACTTAGAAGGGCGGGTTGATACTGATGGATACCAATTACATCTACGTACATTATTGAACAAAGATGCTACCCGACAAGCAGTCATTGATGGTTTTCGTCAACACCTGTGCCAAGCTAATAGTGAAGATATAGTATTTTTCTACTACGCAGGACATGGTTCTCAAGAGGAAGCCTCGGAAGAGTTTTGGACTATAGAACCAGACCGACTCAATGAAACTCTCGTTTGTTACGACAGCCGCAGTCCAGGGGGTTGGGACTTGGCAGATAAAGAATTAGCACAGCTGATTGAAGAGGTAGCCCAGAAAAAACCTCAGATTACGATTATTATGGACTGTTGCCACTCCAGCTCTGGCACCCGTGGTGATATAGAAGCGGACACCGCAGAGCGTCTGGCTCCTATTGATAAAAGAAAACGCCCCTTAGAAAGCTTTATCTTTTCCAATAAAGATGCCGAGCAACTATTAACTGAGCGCAGTCTGACAAAAAATACCACTAGCTGGACTTTCCCACGAGCAAAACATATTTCTCTAGCAGCTTGCCGCGATCGCGAAACAGCGAAAGAATATAACGGAGGTGGGCAAAGTCGGGGAGCATTTTCTTACTTCTTACTCGATACCTTAAAAAAAGCCAATGGCAGTTTACTTATAGAGATTTATTCAAACGCACTAATGCTTTAATTCGCAGTAAAGTTGCAAATCAATCCCCCCAATTAGAAGCAACAGTACTAGATGATTTAGAACAACCGTTTTTGGGAGGAGCGATCGCCGGACGCAAACCCTACCTGACTGTCAGTTATCACAAAGATCATGAGTGGATAGTTGATGGAGGTGCGGTTCATGGAATTCCTCAACCTTCTCTTGATGAAACAACCGAACTTGCATTATTCCCCTTTGACAGTTCCCCCGAAAGGATGCACGAATTGTCAACAGCCATAGGTGAAGCTAAAGTCATTGCAGTTATGCCCCAAATGAGTCTAGTCCAGATTAGTGGTATTGAAACTTTAGAATCAGGGATGACTTTTAAAGCAGTTGTCACTAGTCTACCTCTACCGCCTAAGGGTGTTTTGATTACTGGTGAAGAAGCAGGAGTAAAATTAGCTCGCGCCGCACTGCTGACCATTGGAACCGGAAAACAGCCCTCACTATACCTTCAGGAAGTTGCAAAGACTGAAAATGCCGAATTTAAATTACTGGCTCACAATGGGCAATATTTAATTACTCGCCCAGCCGATGACCGTCCAATAGTTGCTCAGATTCAGGGTTATACAGAAAAAAATGCCTTGCAAGCGATCGAGCGATTGGAGCATATTACCCGTTGGACAAATATTGCTGAACTCTCCAGCCCAGCAACCAGTAGCATTCAACCCTCGGCAGTCCAAATGGTAATTTATCAGGAAGGACGAGAGGTTAAAGATGCTCAGATTAGCTTGCAGTATCAACAGCAAAATGGTTTGTGGAAAAGTCCGACTTTTAAAGTAAAACTCAACAATACTAGCAATCAAGAACTTTTTTGCGCCCTGCTGGATTTGACAGACAGCTATGCAGTTAGTCCGGAATTGCTGGAAACCGGAGGTGTTTGGCTCAAACCAGGGGAGTCAGCTTGGGCATTGAGAGGTGAAAATATCTATCCGACAGTGCCAGAAAAACTTTGGAAACAGGGAATAACTCAGAGCCAAGATATTCTCAAACTAATTGTTAGTACTGCTGAGTTTGATGCTACCTTGCTGAGACAAAATGAACTGGACTTACCTTTCTTCCCAGAAAGAGAAGTAAACAGAGGGCGGGGAACCCTAAACCGTTTGATGAAGCGTGTGCAATCTCGCGACCTGAGAGCCGCACCAAAGGAACTGTATGATGACTGGATTACTAGTCAAATCAACATTACTACAGTGCGCCCCAAACCATAACGCTAATTTTAAAACCCTCATCTGTGTTTTTGAATTATCCCTAAAGGAACTGTTTTTATGTCTGAATTTTCTAGAAACATAGCATGTATCATTGGCATTAATAATTATACAAACGGTATTTCCCCTCTACAAAATGCTGTTAATGATGCCAAAAATCTAATTGAAATACTGCAACAAAAGCATGAATATAAAGTACAGGAGTGTTTGGACG
>CAXUOL010000500.1:0-5456 GCA_964252435.1 uncultured Nostoc sp. | reverse complement strand
CTGCCTCTTATCCCCTTCTTGGGACCCCACCTTCCCCTTCTTTATCAATTTTCTTTGTCGCTGCTAAATTCAAAACATTTATTTGCTTGTATGCTTTAGCCCAAGATTGAGTCTGAATCAAGTTCCCACTGATGTTTGAGCAATTCTTGGTAAATTGTTTCCCGAATTATCATTTGCTTATAGAGCATAAGCAAAAACTCTTGAGCTTGTTCACGAGACATCTGCTGCACTTGGTCAGCAAAAGTTCTAAGGCTAAATTCTTTTTCTAAAGATAACGTAATGGGTTGATTCATCGCAGGGTCAATCGCCCAACTAGGCGAAAACTAAAGGGTCAATGTTGGCAATCTTGAGAAGAAGCGTTCATATCTAGCTGCCGTTAGCAGTAATACACTCATCAAGCGACCTACTGGGTATTCCCTTACTTAGCGGTGTCAAACCTAAATATGAACTTCTGTTAACTAGTATAACGAAATATTTACAAAACTGAGATGATGGCATATTAATGCTTTAGTACATCCTGTGTCACTGATACCCCAAATATCCGAGTAATCATTTGTAATGAATCTTTACACTATCCTTAATCAGACCGGACTTCAGCGTGTTAGTGATGGCATGACCCGCCCCCTACTAGAAAATTGCGAGACTGCCTCATATATCCTTGTTTTAGTTTGGCCACAACTTGGGGATTTTGATAGTCTTGAATATGCGTGGTGGTTACAGCGCGAAGCTAAAAAATTGTCAGATGAAAAACTCGCTATTCGTGCAGTGGGAATTGGTAATCGCGCCTCTGGAACAAGATTCTGTGAATATACAGGATTTCCACCTGAAAATTTATTTGTTGAACCTAATGCAGAACTACATCACCAACTCAAACTTTATTCAGGTCTCAATCTTCCTCTGGCTGGACTTTCCCCTGCTCAGAAAGCTTGGCTAAATCTAGTGTTAATGTGTGCAGGGTTTGGAAGTCCTGGAACGCTAAGAGAAGTTTTTCGGGGATACACGGGAGACCGTCAAGCCCCTCAACTCATTGAAGATGATGAAATTATTCAAGGTACTCCTCTACCTGCTTTTCAAGGCTCGTTTTTCCAATTAGCTGGCGGAAGTGGGTTTCAACGTCCCTTTGAATTAGCTACTCTACGGCTACGGAATATGGTGGAAGTTCTCAGCAATTGGCAAACTTATGTACCTAATTCTGCCTACTTAACTCAGCGTGGTGGAACTTTTCTGTTTGATACTAAAGGCCAGTTACTTTACGAACATCGAGATCCAGGAATTCTGGGCTTTGCTGCTAATATGAGTCAGCCCCTATCATTTTTATCCTTGATCGCAACGGATAGCATTACCTCAACTCATTAGCTTCTCTGAATGCTACGCAGACTCACTACCGCTTTGCTACGGTATCCGTCAGTGATGCACTGAGCCTGTTGAAGTGTCGTACAGAATTCAGAATGAATTCTGACCAGAGGCGGAGCGTCTCCGGCTCCGCTCCTGAATTCTGAATTCTGCTGAAAATCTAGATACAGGTATTTCAGGTAAATGAAGTACACGGGTAGGGTTACAACATGTTGATACATATCAACTTAAGCCGAAAACTGTATCAAACAGGCGTTTTGCAAATCCCTCACGCCCTCATCCCCTAACCTCTTCTCCCTTGGGAGAAGGGGAATTGAATGTCGTCGGTCTTGACGCTTGAATTTCATTTGTGCGAAGTGGTCTTCCAGTAGGAAAATAGATGAAGCAGTAGTAACCATCAAGCTATATGTTTGAAATTATGGTGTTAAATCATTTCTTGTTAAAAGAGCCTGCTTCGGTATCTCATCAACACTCCGAGCACATCAATCTACTTTTGCAAATCCAAAATCTGCTATAAAAGAAGCTCTAATGGGTGTAAAAGTCATATTAATTCGTAATTGATAATAACGCTTGCGGACTCGCTAAAGTAATTCGTAGTTGTAATCACTGCTTGCTCTGTACTCTCTTAATTACAAATTACGAATATAGCAAGTAAGGATAAATAAAATGTCATTTATTATGCAAACTTCTGGAACTCTTACTGGTTTAGATATCTTGGTAGTTGAGGATGATGATGATACTCGCTTTTTTATCACTACTGTTTTGGAAATGGATGGAGCAACAGTTATAGCAGTGATGTCAGCAGCAGATGCACGCAATGTACTGTCTGAATTGCAACCCGATGTTTTAATTAGTGATATCGGGTTGCCTGGGGAGGATGGCTATACTTTCATCTCTAAATTCCGTGCGCTTAAACCAAATAATTGTGGACGAGTCCCGGCTATTGCTTTAACAGCCTTTGCTGATAGTGAAGCTCGTATCCGTGCCTTGGAAGCTGGCTTTGACACTCATATATCTAAACCAATCGCTCCAGAAGAACTAGTGGAGATAGTGGCTAATTTAGTTGCTTCTTGTAATTGGTAATTATTCTCATCGGTCTTGATAATCTTCAGAAGACTTTGGATCTAACTCCCAGCGATCGCCATCACGATCCTCTAAAATATCGTTGGTATGCAGAAACTCAGAATCAGCCATTTCTAGCCCCACTGCTGCTTCTAAGTCCTCAGTTACATTTTGATCGGGAGTGGAAGTACTACCACCAACAGCTTCATCTCCAACTGCATCTGCATCTTGCCAATAAGCATCAACATCCCCACCAGTCAGTTTTGGACTAGTTTCTGTGTACTCGTCTCTTTCATCCTGCATGGAGCGTCCGCCAATATTGTATCCCGGCAAGTCTTTCACACCAGTACCGTAGGATTCGGTAATCTCTTGTGGCAAATCATTACTTTTAATTTTGTCATTATGATTTTTTTCTGCCATGATACTAGCCCTTTTCTGCATTCTCACAATAACGTTTTTCTGTCAGCAATTTGTCTAACTAGAGGTGTATAGCTGATAAAATAATCTATCCCCTGAGAACGACGCTAAACTAGCGATCGCACCATAAGATTGTAGCTATGAATTCATGGTCAAGGAACTTGTAGTTGAAGTTATGAGTTAGAAGTTATCAACCCGAAATTATTCATTAGCGAACTTCTAACTCATAACTATTTTTTGTTCGACAAAAATAGGCTAACAAAAATAAAATTTTAAGTTTAGCATTTTAACTTAGTATTCATATTTCTAATTATTTAAATGCTAAACAACGGAATACTCAAAAATTATCTGAGTAACGGAGGCAGAAAATGAGGATAAGTAATTACAAAATTATTTATTCAGTAAAAAGCTTGGCTATTTAACTGTCTTCATCGATAAATAATTGTTGTAACTAGTTAAAAACTAGAGAAATAAAAACGTAACACCATTTATGACTGAACATAACAATTACTCCAGCAAGAAAAAAGTTGCTATCCTCATTGAACAAGCAGTAGAGGATGCAGAATTTACAGTTCCATATAATGGACTCAAACAAGCAGGAATGGAGGTAGTAGTCCTTGGTTCCCGAATGAATGAAAAATATCAGGGTAAACTTGGCAAACTTAGCATACAAGCCGATGGTACCACAACGGAAGCGATCGCAGCCGAATTTGATGCAGTAGTGATTCCTGGTGGAATGGCTCCCGATCAAATGCGGCGGAACCCTAATACCGTGCGCTTTGTACAAGAAGCTATACAACAAGGAAAATTAGTTGCTGCGGTTTGCCACGGGCCACAAGTTTTAATTGAAGGCGACTTGCTCAAAGGGAAACAAGCCACTGGCTTTAGCGCTATTGCCAAGGATATAACTAACGCCGGTGCAAATTATTTAGATCAGCCGTTGGTAGTTGATGGGAATTTGATTACATCTCGTGAACCTGGAGACTTGCCAATTTTTACCACAGCTATTTTGAGCCGTTTGGGCTATGGTGGCAAAGATGCTGCATTGCCCAATGAAAAAGATACAAGTGCTGAATGGTGGAAACTAGCTGATGCTTGGGGTGGCTCAACCAAAGGTGATATTGCCAAAGGTTTAAATACTGCTCTGACTGGTGAACGTTATTCGCTAGAAGCATTTGAGAACTACTTACAAAAGGAATCAGATAGCGAAGTAAAATCAGTCTTTCAAGAAATCATTGCTAATAAACAGCGCCACATTGAAAAGCTGGAAACCTATCTTCACCGATTGGGCGAAAAACCCTCTTTAGGAGCAAATATTGCCAATCAGTATGCCAAGGTGAAAACTGCCTTAACAGGAAGTGATGACATATATCAGTTACGTTCTGCTTTGGGGGATGTGCAAACGGGTATTGGCGATATCGGCAATTTGTCTGCGATGTACACTGACCCAGTAGCAACTGCTATTTTCAAAGGAATTTACCAAGATTTAGTGAAATCTGAACAGCGATTAGTAGAGTTGTATCGAGCGCGGATAACCGCTCAGATTCAGCCTCCTAAGCCGACTACAGGGGCAGCTATATCAATGTAACCAATCGCAGAGGCGCATAGATACTCCTATGAAGAAGCAAGCTACGCTTAACCTCTCATGAGTATTTGCATTTTGGTTATTTTACTAGTGGTCTGTCCCATTAAATATTATGGGTTTGTAGTAAGCACAAAGCGTGCTTAAAAATCTAGGACTAAAGTCCTTACTACGAACTTATTCACCCCTAGTAACTAATGGGACAGACCACTAGTGGTCTATCGCATTAATTTTAATGGGTTAAGAAAACGAACCGCGTACTCCTACAAAGAAGCAAGCTACGCGCAGCGTCTCGTTAGAGAAGTACGCGTTCACGAAGTGTCTCGAAGAGAAGTACACGTTCGCGCAGCGTCTCGTTGGCGCAGCCTCTCGTAGAGAAGAGAAGGAAGAGGAAAAAAAGAGATTGATCGAGTTAATTTTACCTTTCATAATTAATGCGATGAACCACTAGATATCTGGTGAAAAAGAATTTGTATAGACGTAGTATTACCTCTATACAGGGGTTCTGGATAACGCATATTTAATTTATGGAATTATCTAGAATTATTTACTGTATGTAATGGAGAGATAAAAAAGTGACTTCGACATCAGGCGATAAACTTACTACCAGTCAGGGAGAAGCTAGTGAAGTAGAACGTTGGGCATCTCTCATCGGTGGCGGTGCTATGGTGTTGATGGGTTTAAAACAAGGTTCTTTGCGGGGAGTGCTAACAGCTTTGGCTGGTGGTGGTTTGATTTATCAAGGTGCAACTAAACAAAGCACAATCCAGCAAGCACAGGAAGCAATCGGGATAAACCAACCCATCAAAATTGAAAAGACGGTAACAATTAATAAATCGGCAGAAGAATTGTATCGTTTTTGGCACAACTTTGAAAATTTGCCCACATTTATGAAGCATCTCAAATCTGTAAGGGTATATAACGAAAAACGTTCTCATTGGATAGCCAATGCACCCTTGGGTAATAATGTGGAATGGGATGCAGATATTCTCGAAGACCGGGAAAATGAATTTATTTCTTGGGCTTCTGTAGAAGGTGCAGA
>CAXUOL010000499.1:0-5462 GCA_964252435.1 uncultured Nostoc sp. | reverse complement strand
TCATTAATGAAGTTCAAAGGCTCATTAATGAAGTTCAAAGGCTCATTAATGGAGTTCAAAGGCTCATTAATGAAGTTCAAAGGTTCATTAATGGAGTTCAAAGGCTCATTAATGGAGTTCAAAGGTTCGTGCGTGATGTGCTACTTCTTCCACTCCCTCTTTCTCTGACGATTTTTTTATGACGCGAGTCTTCTTCTGGGTGCATCAAGAACAACTTCCGCGACTGAAAAATCACGTTTAATCTGCAAACTGTTGAGATAAGCGATCGGATCGTCGGCGTTAAAGGGAGTACCATCGAACAGTTTGATCGGTTGGCGAATATAGCTAATATCCAAACCTAATTCTCGTGCGGCGGTGCTGAAAACACGGACTCGACACACCCGTTCCACAACTTCTACCCAATTTCTGGGGAAGGGAGTGTCACCCCAACGCGCCAATTGACTCATAATCCAAATTTGTTCGGTGCGGCTGGGGCGGTTGATAGCAGACTCAGAATAAAACTGGTGATGGGCATAGTCCCGCAACGGATGGTCTAAGTCACAGGTAAGATTATCTGGATCTTCGAGTTGAATGTATTCTAAATCAGTGCTGACGTACTCTCGCCCTGCTAAAATTTGCCGAATCTCTTGGGCATTTTCGGGATTTGCACAATACTGACAGGCTTCTAATAAAGCTTTAGTCAAGGCGATATGCGTATTTGGATAATTTTCTGCCCAATCTTCCCGCACACCAAGAACTTTACCGGGGTGTCCCAGCCAAACTTCTAAGTCGGTAGCGATGGTAAAGCCGACACCTTCCACAGCCGCGCGGTAGTTCCAAGGTTCGCCGACGCAGTAACCATCAATGCTTCCAGCTTTTAAGTCAGCTACCATCTGCGCTGGGGGAATGGTCTTCATATCTACATCGCCATCGGGGTCAATTCCTCCAGCCGCTAACCAGTAACGCAGCAGCAAGTTGTGCATAGATGCGGGATGTACTACCCCCATTGTATGCCTTTGTTCGTGAGTGAGAATCAGGTGATTTCTGAAATCTGATAAGGTTTGCACGCCTTGGTCGTAAAAGCGTTTTGCTAAGGTGATGGCGTTACCGTTGCGAGTCATGGTAAGGGCGGTGACAACGGGCAGAGGTTGGTTATTATGTCCTCCCAAAGTAAGCCACATCGGCATCCCTGAAGGCATTTGAGCCGCATCTAAATAACCGCCACTTATGCCATCTTCTATACCCCGCCAGCTACTTTCCCGCACAAGGTTTACTTCATCTAAACCATGCTTGACAAAAAAGCCTTTTTCTTTAGCAACTGCTAAGGGGGCGCAAGCTGTCAGAGGTAAAAAGCCAATTTCTAGGTTAACTTTTTCCAATCCATGACGGGCAATGTCGGCAGTTTTTCGCGCCCGAATTTTCTTAATCCGCTTCTGCTGATTGAGGAAGTAAATCATCTCACTCCGCAAACTGTAATAGCTGGGATGTTCTACTACTTCCATCCGCTTGCGGGGTCTGGGAATATCCACTTCTAAAATGTCACCAATTTTAGATTCGGGGCCGTTGGTTAGCATCACGATTCTGTCAGATAACAGCACCGCTTCATCAACATCATGTGTCACCATCACGGCAGTAACTTGATTTTCTTCACAAATTTGCATCAGTTGTTCTTGCAAATTGCCGCGTGTGAGTGCGTCTAATGCACCAAATGGTTCATCTAGCAAGAGTAATTTGGGACGAATTGCTAAAGCGCGGGCGATCGCAACTCGCTGCTTTTGTCCACCAGATAACATTCCCGGTTGTTTGTCAGCATGGGGACGCAAACCCACCATATTTATATGTTTTTCGATAATGGCGTTGCGATCGCTTGCGGGTAAACCTTTCATTACCGAGTCCACAGCGAGGGCAATATTTTCTCTGACTGTCCGCCAAGGTAATAGCGAATAATTTTGGAACACTACCATCCTGTCTGGGCCGGGTTTGGTGATTTTTTGTCCTTCAAGAGTGACAATACCTTCAGTGGGCAAATCCAAACCCGCAATCATATTTAATAGAGTAGATTTCCCGCAACCGGAGTGACCAATCAAAGAAACGAATTCTCCTTTTTTAATTTGGAGGTCGATTCCTTTGAGGGCGATATATTTGCCACCACCAGTTAATTCAAAAACTTTTTCAATTTGATCAACAGCTACGAACATAGGAGTTAAAAGTTAAGAGTGAGGAATTGGAAGTGAGGAGTTGGAAGTTAGGAGTGAGGAGTTAGGAGTGAGGAGTTAGAAGTTGAGAGTTGGGAGTTGATATAGCAGTCCTAAATCATTTGTGAAAATTATATATCTCTTTTTTCTTTCTTCCCTTTGCGCCCTTAGCGTACTTTGCGGTTCGTTTTCTTATTTATATTTTTCACGAATTAAATTAGGACTGCTATAGTTAAAAGTTGCGAGTTATAACTTTTTCAATTCATAACTCCTAACTCCTAACTATTTCTGTTCTGCTGGTAAAATCTTGTTTTGTAGCCAAACCATTGCTTTATCTAGCACCAACCCGACAATGCCGATATAAATTAGAGCCAAAATTACTTCGCTGACGTTGTTATTTTGATAAGCGTCCCAGATAAAAAAGCCGATTCCGACAATACCGGACATGACGATTTCGGCAGCGATAATTGCTAACCAAGCTAAACCGATCGCAATTCTCAACCCGGTAAAAATATAGGGTAATGCCGCCGGAATCAAAATATTAGTGAAATATTCTTTGCGGCTAAGTTGCAGAACTTTGGCGACATTGTTGTAATCTTGGGGAATTTGGGTAACGCCGACAGCAGTGTTAATTAAGATGGGCCAAATGGCGGTGATGAAAATTACGAATAAGGCGGCTGGTTCGTTTTGTCGTAAAGCTGCTAAAGAAATCGGTACCCAAGCTAGAGGTGGTACTGTCCGCAGTAATTGAAAGATGGGGTCTAAAGCTTTGGACATGGTTTTATTAACCCCAATTAAAATGCCCAAGCCAATACCCACAATTGCTGCAAGTGTATAACTAATAGCGACTCGTTGTAGACTTGCTAAAATCTGCCAAAACAAACCTTTATCAATGCCACCTCGGTCATAAAATGGCCAGAAAATGAGAACCCAAGTGTCTTGGATAACCTGTATTGGCCCTGGTAATGTGGCTCCTGGAGTCCAAGCGAAGAGTTGCCAAATAATCAGGAAGATGGCGATCGCGATCGCTGGTGGTATCAGGTCAGGAAATTGCTTTTGCAGACTGGCTATAAAGCTATTATTAAATCTAGGGCTTGCAGGGCGTTTTTGGGCTATTGTCATGATGCTGTATTCTCCGCAAATTTTATTTTTTATTTGTCCTTTGTAAATAATCGATATCTCTAGACGCGATGAATCGCGTCTCTACAAGAGATTAATCGTGTCTCTACTTTTTGATTTTGAGACTCTTCAAATATTCTTCTGGCTTTCCGGGGTCAAATTTGATGCCATCGAAAAACTCTTCTACGCCACGAGATGTATTTGTCGGAATATCAGCAGTAGCAATTCCAGCTTCTTTGGCAGCTTCTTTCCAAATATCCTCGCGGTTGACTTTGTTGATAAGTTCTTTGGCTTTAGTGGCATTATTGGCAATGTAATCTTTTGGCAAGAATCCCCAGCGAACGTTTTCAGTGATGAACCATAAATCATGACTCTTGTAGGGATAAGAAACACTACCTTTTTCATCTTTCCAGTAGTAAGCAGCCATAGATTTATCATCAATTTTGCGACCATCACCCATGTCATATTTACCTTGGTATGGCTCTGCCAATATTTCTGGTGACGAAAGATTGAAATAATTTCGTCCAGCTAAAATTTCAGCCGCTTCTTTGCGATTGTCAAAATTATCTAACCACTGTTGGGCTTCCATAATTCCTTTTAAAATTGCTTTGGTAGCCTTGGGATTTTTATCAACCCAATCGCCTCTGATGGCAAGATATTCTTCAGGATGATTCTTCCAAATTTCTGCGGTTAATGCTGCTATGTAACCAATTTTGTCTTGCACCAAGCGATATGGCCAGGGGTCGCCTGTACTAAAGGCATCCATTGTTCCTGTTTTCATATTGGCTACAGTTTGCGCCGCAGGTACTGTGAGCAATTTGACATCTGCATCTGGATCTAAGCCGCCTGCTGCTAACCAGTAGCGAATCCATAAATCTTGGTTGACGTGGGGAAAGGTGAATGCAGCTGTGAAGGGGGTTGAAGATTTTAATTCCTTAACCAAAGACTTAGCACTGGCGAGTTGTAAACTAATACCTTTGCCTTGGTGCTTGCTGGCGATCGCAATTCCATTTCCATGCGTAATTAACTGACATAATACATACATGGGAATTTTTTGATTGCCCTTGGTAATTAAACCTTCGGTAATTAAATGTGGCATTGGCATCTGCCATTGACCGCCATCTATTCCACCACCGGCAGAACCAATTTCTACATTGTCTCTAGCTGCACCCCAAGAAGCTTGTTTGGAAAGGTCAACATTAGTCATCCCATACTTTGCAAAAAATCCTTTTTCTTTAGCAATAATTAAAGGAGCCGCTTCGACAATAGGAATATACCCTAACTTGACTGTAGTAGTCTCTGGTGTTTGTTCGGGACTAATATTAACCACTGATTGAGCAGTTGGTTGTGCTTGAGTGCTTCCACCAGTCAGGTTTTCAGGAGGATTACCCAAACAGCCTTTGAGTAATACAGCACTCGCAGATACTCCGGCTGTGAAGATAAATTTGCGGCGAGAAATTTGATTAAAAAATTCTGTCATAAATATCTCCTGAAAACGTAAATGTTATTTTTTATAGCTATGACAATTTATGCAAAAAAAACCTTGTGCTTCTTGCATTATTAATGATTAATCAAGCTATATTTGACCAAGCGATCGCAGCCATTTCATCAATGAAATAGCTACCTATATAAGAACTCGGTTAAATTATTTACTCTGCTTTTATAGTGGGATGCAGAGGTATCATTCACCTTGTTGAAATCAGTTTACAGCCTTTGAAGCCGAAATTGTTAACTTGGAGTCGAGATTATTAAACAAATATTAGATTGGATGTATAAGGAAAAATTTATCTATTATCCTAACTATAGGAGTAATTTTTAAGGTATAAACTCTTATTTATGAAGATTATTATGTTTGCTTTATGATTGACTATCTTCACTTCTTTTGTAACTTAAGTTTAGTAGTAATTTGTCATATATAAGTTTTTATTTATAACAACTATTATATTATCCTTATAATTTAGCAGCGCACTGCGGTAAGAGTAAGATGGTAAGGCTGGGGAAGTTGGAGGTCTAAGAGGATGTTTGAAAAGTCCTGTTGTTGGTAGCAAAAAGTTTTAGATCCCCCTAAATTCCCCGATAAATTGGGGGACTTTAAGAAGTTTTCCCCCCTTTTTAAGGCTACGGTGTATACACAAGTCCTAAAATCCTTGCTTGGTAAGATACAAGCCT
>CAXUOL010000498.1:0-5465 GCA_964252435.1 uncultured Nostoc sp. | reverse complement strand
GTTGCAAAGCGATTACTTGTTAACATTCAAATGGTAGCGATCGCTATGCTTTTATTTTTGTTTAGTTAAAGCATAACAGACCTCAACTATCATAGCGGTTACTTGGTTTGGTGATAGCTGCGAATAAAAAAACACAGAAATTATCATCAGATAAGTTCTGCATTTAGGTAAGAAGTTCGTTTTTTATACAGTTTGTTTTTGGTGTTGAGTTTTCCAAGCTCAGGCGATCGCTGCCAAAGTTGAAGAAGAATTCAGAATTCAGGAGTCAGAATTACTCTCTTGGGAGACTTAAACCTGTTGATTCAGACGCTAGAGGACTCGTTCTAAGCGTTCGCGTAGCGTCTCGTAGAGAAGCCATGCCGTTCGCGTTAGCGTCTCCTTTAGGAGAAGGCTTTACGCTGCACTATCTATCCAACAGTTTCACAGAATTAAATTCTTTATTCTGGCTTTTGACTCCTGAGTTCTAATTTGTTAAACCCAAAATATTATCCGAATTACTCACTCACCATTATCCGTTAGGCAAAAGCATTATTTACCAGCCAAAACTGGTTTTTTTGCTGTTGATTGCACTAGTTCTGTGGTTGAGTGTACTAGTTCTTTTGCTGTTGATTGCACTAGTTCAGCGGTTGAGTGTACTAGTTCTTTTGCTACTGAAGCTACTGGTTGTGGCTGCAACAGTTGGGTGTAAAGTTCACTCAATTGATTTGCGACACCATCCCAGCTAAACTTAGTTTCAACGCGCTTTCTACCAGCTTTACCCAATTCATCTCGCCATTCTGGACTTAAGAGAATTCGGTCAATAGCAGATGCAAAAGCATCTACATCTTGCGCTGGAGCTAATAAACCAGTTTTTTCATTCACTACAGTAAACTGAAGTCCACCGACATCACTTGCTACCACTGGTGTACCGCTTGCCATAGCTTCGATCGCCACTAGTCCAAAGGGTTCGTAGTGACTGGGAACAACGCAAACATCAGCAGCTGCATAGTAGGTTGGTAAAATATCTTGACTCAGACGACCAGCAAAGATGGTAAAGTCGCTCATCCCCAATTCGTTGACGATTTGCTCAATGCGATCGCGCTCAATTCCGTCGCTGTTACCTGGAATACTACCACCACCAATAATTAGCTGGAGATTGTTGGAGTCGCGTAGCTCAGACTCGTTTACTGCCCGCACCAAGGTTTCTATACCTTTGCGTTGGTCAAAACGCCCTACATATAATACAACTTTGGCATCTTTGGCTATTTCTAGTTCAGCTCTAGCTGCTTCTCGCCCAATCGAACCAAAGCGCTGAATATCTGTACCACAGGGAATAATGTCGATATTACCTTTTGTGGAAACTAGCGATCGCATGTGTTCCTGTTCTTGCGGACTTGTCGCCACAATTCGCTCTGCATTTTCCAACACCTGTTTTTCCACTGCTAATCGCTGACTAGCAATCAAAGGAATATTTTCTATAGTGTTATACTTGACTGCTCCTAAGGAGTGGTAGGTGTGAACCTGTTTACTCTTTTGGATTTTCTTTAACTGCATCCCCACCCAACTAGAGAGCCAATAGTTAGTATGAACTAACTCGTATGTAACATCATTTTTTACTTGAAATTTGAGGAAATTATCGACAAATTCTGGCAGATATTCAAAAATATTATCTCGTGGCACAAACTCAAGGGGGCCAGCTTTTAAACGAATAGTTCGACAATTGTTGCTATGTTCAACTATTGAGTCTTGCTCCAGACTCACTTTGCGGGTAAACATATCAACTTGCCATCCTAGTTGCGCTAGTGCTTCACCTACGTGGCGCACATAAACATTTTGTCCCCCAGCTTCTTCTTTCCCTATTTCAATCGCTGGGTCTCCGTGGACGGAAATCAAGGCGATACGTTTTTCGGTGGTAGAGTTCATAGTTTGTGTGTTGCTGATTCTAACAAAGTTTTAGGTTGTTCCATGCACGTGTATAACACACTTGCCTGAATTGTTTAGGAACTTTGATTATTATTGATTTTAATTTACTATGTCTAATTTTTTTTTACATCCTCTGTCAGAAGTATACTTTTAGATTAAATACAAATCTTTTTTAGTTTCTTTAGATATAGGAAATGGGCGATCGCCTTTCTTATATCTCTAAAATATAGTATATTTTTATACCTATGAAGCAGTTTTCTAAATAGTTTTACACAGATTAAAACAAGTAAAAAGTAAAAAGAAATATTAGACCTCTTGCAAAAGTCACTCAGGAAGATTTGATTTTGGGGAGACAAAGCTCGTAATTGTAGAGAGCAGCAATCAGATTAAACCTTAAACTAAATCTTTTTCGACGATTTCTATAAGTCAGGGACAAAATTTTAAAAACCTTGAGTTTCCGGTCAACACCAATTTTCAAACGGAGAGGATTAATACATGAGTTTGATAGATGGTATATTTATGACGCTGTTAAATACTGTAGTCTGCCTAGCACTGCCTAAACTGGTATCTGTCATTCTGTCTGCCAAAAGCCAAAACACTGCATTTTCACCGTCTACGCTTACATCACAAGATTCCAACTCGGAAATCCCCAGTTTTTCTTAATGTAAACTGATTACTTATAGATATCGCCTTGATGAGGAGAAAACTTAGTTATTGGTGCAAGGCGATATCTGAACAATAATTTATTACTTATTTATTCTTGCTGTAATTATTTTAGGTTTGACAATAATAAAAAATGCGATCAAAGTAAAAACTAACATTTGATAAGTTACTAAATTCCAGCCACCAAGATTCCAGCATAATAGACCAATGCTAGTACCTATAGAACCGCCGATAAAATAGATAGTCATATAAACTGTATTGATGCGACTATTCGATTGAGGATCGAGAGTGTATATTCTTGCGACATTGGTGACTTGGACTGCCTGTACGCCTACATCTACTAATAATACAGCAACAACGATCGCTAGTGCAGAATTAGCAGCAATTTTAGCAATTACTAAACTTGCAATCACCATCGATACAGCAATAGTCAAAGAACGTTGGGAGTTCCCTCGATCGGCTAGTTTACCAAAAACTGGTGCCATCAATGCACCTGCAATCGCCACAAAGCCATACATCCCAATTGTGTCAGATTTAAAATAAAAAGGCGCTCCACTTAAATGGAAAGTTAGCGTTGTCCAAAATGAGCAAAATACACCAAACAATAACCCGCTAATTAAAGACGCTTCTCTTAATAATGAAAAACGTTTTAATTGGTGAAGTGTTGAGCTTAATAATTCCAAATAATAACCATTAAATTCATTTTTTACACTAGGCAAATATATTTTTAATAAAACAATAACAATTAAAATCATTACTGCCGAAAATCCATATACATAACGCCAACTTAAACATTGAGCAATATATCCACTAAAAACCCTTGCTCCTAAAACTCCAATCAATATACCAGTAAAAATGTTGCCTACGGTTTGGCCTGTAGTTACTCTATCTATACTTGCTGCTAAAGGAAGAATAATCTGAGCCGAAACTGTCGCAATCCCAATTGCTATGCTCAATATCCAAACTTGGAGGATGTTTTGTGAAAACGTCATGGCTATTAACAAACAGAATAAACATCCCAGTAAGCAAAGAATTAATTTTTTCTTATTGATTTTATCGCCCAAGGGGATTAAAAAGAAAAGCCCAAAACCGTAACCAACTTGCGTAAGCACAGATATGCTACCCGCTTCGCCTTCACTGACTCCAAAAGATGATGCAATATCTTTAAGGATTGGCTGATTATAATAAACATTAGCAACACAGACACCAGCTGCGATCGCCATAATCAGTACCTGGACTTTAGTTAATCCGCTACTTGAGATTTGTTTTTCCATTCAATCGAAAATTTATACAGGAAAAAACTGGTTTACAGTACAGCTAAAACCAGGCAATAGCGGAGAAATTATATTATCACTACTAAATAGAGTTGCTACCAAATTAAGTTGACTTTGTTCGCGCCGATAAACCTCTAGTTTACGCGATCGCCAATCAGCAATCCAATATTCTTTGACTCCTCTGGTAGAATAAAGTTTAAGTTTAGCTTCTTTATCTCGTCTTAGGTCTTCGTTGCTAGCAGACAAGACTTCGACTACTAAATCTGGTGCGCCAGTTAAATGTCCCACTTCATCCAATGTTAGCGCCAAGGTTTCTTTAGTAGCCCAAACTACATCAGGAATCACATTATCTGATTCTGAAAACAAAACGCCGGGATTGATTACAGCTTCTCCTAAACCAGTAGACTCTGACCAAACATCAAGTTGTCGAAAAATCTTGCCACAAGTTTGTTGATGTTTAAAGTGAGGTGCCCTGGTCATAAATAATTCTCCATCAACTATCTCGTAGCGCGTCCCTTCATTTTCTGGTAATAATTCTACATCCTGAGTTGTCCAGCGTATTCCTGTATTAAGCATCTGACTCATTGCGTAACTCCTTTAATCTTGCTCTTGTATTTTAATTATAAGATTTAAGTTTAGCTTCTTTATCTAGTTTTTCAAAAAACAAATATATGAACAAAGAGTTTTGATTTATCTCTCTCGTTATTTTCTTGATTGTCATTCATACAAAAAAAATATTCTTTTTGTATTATTTGTCCTTAGCAAATTATCACTTGCGATTTTCGCGCCGCCACTTACACCGCACTAAGCGAATTTCATCAAAAGTGTAACTTTCACCTAGTTGTTCTTTGATAGGTGTGAGGGAAATGTCTCCGAGTACTTCTAAAACTTGCCAAATTTTTTGTTGATGTTCTAAAGGTACTAATTGATTTAAATCAACTGGCTGATTTTTCTCAATTAGTTTTTCTAGATGATTGCTAACTGTTGCCGGACTAAGGTTGCGTTTTTGGGCAATTTGAGCAATATTTAAACCTTGTTGATGTAATTGTAATGTCTGCAATTCGGTGTAAGAAGAAGATGAGTTGGGAGAGGATACGGAAGTAACAGATTTATTTTGCAAACCTTTTTCTTGGCGGTAGGCGCGAATTTCTGTAATAAACTTTTCGCCATATTGAGCGAGTTTGTGACTACCTACACCAGAAAGTTTGGCAAATTCGGCTAAGTTTTGGGGTTGCACCTGTACCATCAATTTTAAAGTGGAATCGTGGAAGATGACGTAAGGTGGTACAGATTGCTCATCAGCTAATTGTTTACGTAGCGATCGCAACTTCTGTAATAATATTTCTGCGACTTCTGCTTTTTCACTTTCCTGTTCCCAGGTAATCTTTTGCACTGTGGTTACAGCTAGCGAAACTGGGCGTTGTTTTCGCATTACTTGCCAACTTAAGGCATTTAGTTTTAAAACTGAGTAACCATCGCTAGTTTGCTGTATTAACCCTTGATGTAAAAGCGATCGCCCCAACATTCGCCATTCATCTACAGTTCTATCTTTACCAATACCATAAGTAGAGAGTTTATCGTGTTCGTACTGGATAATTTTGTCTTTTTTTGCCCCCCGCAACACAT
>CAXUOL010000497.1:0-5472 GCA_964252435.1 uncultured Nostoc sp. | reverse complement strand
TCCACCTGGGCAGTAATCAACTGAGCAGTCTGCCACCGGAAATTGGCCAACTCACCAACCTGAAAACCCTCCACCTCAGCTGGAATAAACTGAGCAGTCTGCCACCGGAATTTGGTCAACTCACCAACCTGCAATCCCTCCACCTGGGCAGTAATCAACTGAGCAGTCTGCCACCGGAATTTGGTCAACTCACCAAACTGCAATCCCTCCACCTCTACAACAATCAACTGAGCAGTCTGCCACCGGAAATTGGCCAACTCACTAACCTGCAATCCCTCAACTTCAGCAGTAATCAACTGAGCAGTCTGCCACCGGAAATTGTCCAACTCACCAACCTGCAAACCCTCGACCTCAGTTATAATCAACTGAGCAGTCTGCCAGAAGAGATTGGTCTACTTTCTAAATTGAAATCGCTTGGTCTTAGAGACAACGAATTAGTCAAACTGCCTCCAGAAATTGGAAAGTTACGCTTGGCAAGACTTACATTTGGTAACAATCCTCTGCTATTACTTCCACCAGAAATCCGAAAAAAAGGGGTTAGAGCAATTCTGAACTTCTACAGGCAACAGCTAGAACAAGAAACCGATCGCCTCTACGAAGCCAAATTACTCATTGTAGGAGAAGGTGGTGCAGGTAAAACTACGCTAGCCAAAAAAATTCAAGATAATAAATATACGTTACAACAAGATGAAAATACCACCGAAGGCATTGATGTTATTCAATGGAAGTTCTTGCTTGACAATAACAGAGAATTTCAGGTTAATATTTGGGACTTTGGTGGTCAAGAAATTTACCATGCTACCCACCAATTTTTCCTTACAAAACGCTCTCTTTATGCCTTGGTTGCTGATACTCGCAAAGAAGATACAGATTTTTATTACTGGTTAAATGTAGTTGAATTACTGAGCGGTAATAGTCCTTTGTTAATTATCAAAAATGAAAAGCAGGAGCGCAAACGAGAAATAAACGAGCGGGAGTTACGGCGTGAATTCACTAATTTTCAGGAAACACTTACTACAAACTTGGCCACTGACCGCGGTCTGTTAGAAATCTTAAATAAAATTAAGCATTATATTACTAACCTACCTCATGTAGGAATAGAACTTCCTAAAACCTGGGTCAAAGTGCGAGAAGCTTTAGAAGGTAACTCTCACGAATATATTAGCTTGGAAGAATATCTAAACATCTGCGATCAACATGGTTTTACTAAACAGGAGGATAAACTCCAACTCAGTGACTATCTGCATGATTTAGGTGTATGCCTTCACTTCCAAGATGATGACTTTTTAATAAAAACCGTGATTATCAAGCCCACTTGGGGTACAGATGCCGTTTACAAAGTGTTAGATAATCCACAAGTAATTCAAAACCTGGGTAAATTTGATCGCAATGATTTAAAAAATATTTGGCACGAAAATAAATATGCCAATATGCGACCAGAACTGTTGCGGCTAATGATGAAATTTAAACTGTGTTACGAAATACCTAGTCGTCCCGGCACTTATATCGCACCTCAATTACTCTCTGTCAACCAACCTGATTTCAATTGGGATGAATCCAATAACCTAATCCTGCGTTATAAATATGACTTCATGCCGAAAGGTATTCTCACCCGCTTTATAGTCGAAATGCACTCTGATATTGAACAACAAACCCTAGTTTGGAAAACAGGCGTTGTTCTTGCTAAAGACCAAACCCGTGCTGAAGTGATTGAACACTACAATCAACGAGAAATTAAAGTCCGCGTAGCAGGAAAAGACAAGAAAGAACGGCTAGCAGTTATCATCCATGAACTAGAAAAAATTCATAACTCTTACGAACGTCTGCAATATCAAACACTTGTTCCCTGCAACTGTGAAAGCTGTAAGAATAGTCAAACGCCTCATTTTTACCGCCGAGACGTGTTGTACAATTTCCGGGAAAAGAATCGCGACCAAATCCAGTGCCAAGATAGCGGTGATATGGTAGATGTCCGCAGACTAATTGACGATGTTTTACCGACGTCACCAACTCTGCAAATACCTATGTCTGAACCCATAACCAGAAATCAAGTTTTCATTAGCTATAGTCATCAAGATCAGCAGTGGCTTACCAAACTCCAGAAACACCTCAAGCCAATGATTCGTAACCAAAATATGGTAGTGTGGGACGATACCAAAATTCAACCCGGTGCTGAGTGGCGCAAAGAAATTGAAAATGCTTTAGCAGCAGCAAAAGTGGCAGTATTGTTGGTTAGCCCCGATTTTTTAGCATCAGACTTTATTGCCGAGAATGAGTTACCGCCATTATTAGATGCGGCTGGAGCCAAAGGACTCACGATTATTTGGATACCGTTGAGTTTTAGCAGCTATGACGAAACAGGAATTGAAAAGTATCAGTCAGCGCACCCTCCGAATCAACCTTTAGACAGTCTGAAATCAGCAGAAGAGAATCAAGCTTGGGTGGATATCTGTAAGAAGATTAAAGCAGCAGTTACTCGCTAGAAGAACCTCTCCCTGCCTTGAACTTTAGTTCAAGTCTGTCCCTCTCCGATTCGGAGAGGGAAGGTTTTGCCTACTAAAACTAGGGAGAGGTTTCTTTTGTAAAAGCGATGGCCGCGCCAACGTCTTCTCTACGAGACGCTGCGCGAACGACGATCGCAGGTAAACTCTTAGCTATCGGTTAAAACTTTATCCAAGTCGAAGATAACCTGACTAATTTCCGAGCGTGTATTCTGCTAAGGTGGGAACTTTGACTTCTGTTTCAGCTTGTAAGTCGAAGTCATACCACTCGTTACGCCATTGCAGACGAAACTTCAAACGCGTCCAGTTAGGTGGTAGATTGGGACAGGCAATGGGGCCAAATTGAGTCATGCGAATGCCGGCAAACCCGAAAACTACTGCTTGCCATACTCCTCCAGCACTGGCAGCGTGAATTCCTTCGGCTGCGTTCAGTCTGACATCATCTAAGTCTACCAAGGCCGATCGCAGAAAGTGTGTATAGGCTTCGGTTGGTTGATTGAGGTCGCAAGCTAAGATAGCGTTAATGGCTGGGCCTAATGAAGAACCATAACTGTGGTCGGTGCGTTGGGTGTAATAGTCCCAGTTGGTGGCGAGGGTGTTATAGTCGTAGCGATCGCGCAATAAATACAAGAGCATCAATACATCTGGTTGTTTGAGAATCTGCTTTTGGCTGGTGGCTTCAATTCCCAACAAACCTTGCAGAGATTTGCTACGCGGTTCGTAATCAGCAAAGTTAACGTCTTCTAGCTGGAAAAAGCCTTCAAATTGCTCAATTAAACCAGTTTGAGCATCTTCATTGACAAATAGATGCTCTTGGATTTCCGCCCAATGGTGCAGACGCTCTGTAGTTAAGTTGAGTTTTTGCACCAGTTGTGCTGAGGTTTCAGGATAAGCTTGTTTGAGCCAATCCCACAGTGCCAAAGCTGACTGCAAATGCCACTGTACCATGAGATTGGTGAAGGCATTATTATCAACGCGATCGTGATTTTCATCCGGGCCAATTACATCTAGGATGTCATAGCTGTGGCGCTCTTGGTTCCACTGCACCCGACTTTCCCAGAAAACAGCTGTATCAAGAATAATTTCTGCGCCATAATCCCGCATCCAGTCATCATCGTTGGTAGTCTGCCAGTAATGCAAAATTGCATAAGCAATATCAGCAGTGATATGCACTTCAATGTCACCACACCAAATACGAATTAATTCACCGTTGGCAGCCGGAACCCAGCGCGGAGTGACTTCATCGCCAGTAGTGGCACTTTCCCAAGCAAACATCGCTCCTTGATAACCTGCTTCTTGAGCTTTGCGTCTCGCTCCTGGTAAGGTGTGGTAGCGGTAGGTGAGCAAGTTACGCGCTAGGGCTGGTTGAGTTAAGGTGAGGAAAGGAAGGATGAATATTTCTGTATCCCAAAAGATATGTCCGCTATAGGCAAAACCGGAGAGGGTTTTGGGAGGAATGCTCACGCGGCTGTCGTGACGTGGTGTCACTGCTAATAATTGGAAGAGATTGTAACGGACGCTCAATTGAGCCAAGCGATCGCCTTCTATAATAATGTCACTGTCTTGCCACACTTGCTCCCATGCAGCAATGTGAGCCGCCAATAGGGTAGTATATCTCGGTTCATCAGCGAGTCTTTGTAAGGCGGCGGCAATGGGGATTTCTGTCTCTCGTGAAGTAAAGAGGGTGACAATCTTTTCTACAGTTACCGTTTTTCCGGGATATAACTTTAAGGTGGTTGTCAAAGTGGGAGAACTAGAAGCATTTTCGACGCTCACAAGTGTAGTTTCGTCACCATCTACTACTAACTTAGCTGCCATCCCAAGTTGAATATTTGAGTGGAGAGTTGTACTGTTTAACCAGATAATCCGATCTATGCCACCTTGGTTTAAGGTTCGCCAATGTTTGATGCCTTGAGTATCTGGTTCGCTATCAAATCCTGCTTCAATTGTAATTTCACCCTCAAAGTCTACCGATGTGATTTGAGCGCGAATCGCCAAAACGTGTTGGTCTGCTAAACTGGTGAAACGCTCGAAGTGAAAATCTAGGGTATGACCGCTAGGACTACGCCACCGCACATCACGGCTAACTAAACCTAAGCGTAGATCGAGCCGACGTTCGTAGTGGAGAATCTCACCACTGTCCATAGTAAAGCGTTCTCCAGCTACTTTCACCACCAATGGCAGCCAGTTGGGACAGTTTACCAATTCGGTATGAGCAATTGTCACATCATCATAAACACCGTGGATGAGTGTGGCTGGAAAATCTTGGGAATACCCTTCCTCAAACGTACCCCGCACTCCTAACAACCCATTACCAAGAGTGAAGACAGTTTCTTTGTGATGTAACTGCGTCGGATTAAACTCCGTTTCAATAACGTTCCAGTCAGTATTGTCAATTAATTGCTGATTTTGTTGAGAATCGTGAGTGGATACGTTGAGCATGAGTGATAAAACCTATATCTTGGGGGTGGCTGTGGGCAGGATGCAGTAAAATTAGGAGCAATCTTTAACTGATTAACTCCTTTTCTTTAGCGCGTAGATTAAAAGATAGTCTGAACGCTAAAAAAACACACTTCTGATAAGAGTAGCGTTTCATATTTCATCTGTCTACAGTTAGATTTATTGAAAAATGCTAGTTATAACTCATAAATCTCAACTAGCTACGAATTGATTCAGCTTTTCATCAATTTCTTTCATATTTACAATTAAGGCAAGACGCGATGAATCGCTACAATAATCAGTTCTTTGTAGAGACGGCGATTTATCGCGTCTTTGTCTTTGTGATGGACGTTAGTCATATTTTGGCTGGTAAAATCTACAGTGCAGTTAAGTAACGTTTTGTTCTTTTACCAGAAGTGGTATATTGGCACTTGACCCGACCGAGTACAAACCATGCATAATATCATGTCCGTATAAATAGTTATGATTTCCACAGTTATTGCACCCCTCCCCGCCGGCGGGGAACTCGGGT
>CAXUOL010000496.1:0-5483 GCA_964252435.1 uncultured Nostoc sp. | reverse complement strand
AAATTAAGCCCCAATTCAATACTTTAGTCTATTTTCAAGGTGATTTAACCCATTCGGTTAATGCTGTCAAAACCCCAGGAAATCGCCTAAGTTTAGTTTGTGAACAGTATAGTTTGAGTGAAACTGAACTCCAGGAAATCCCTGAGTTCACTGTAGAGTCTAGAAGCACTCAGTCTACAAACAAAAAGAGAAAGTATGCCTCATAGGTTAGTGTTGAATTTGCTACCTCAATTGTCTATATGCTTTAGCTGATTTTGCTTTGTACGCAGGAATTGGTCGCAAAACAACTATGGGAATGCGAATGACACGTAGGTTATAGGGAACATGAGTGAATAAGTTCGTAGTAAGGACTTTAGTCCTTGATTTGAGCGCTGTTCGCGAAGCGTTCCCGCAGGGTAGCGCTCACTACAAACCAAGCATTGTTGACTTGGCGGACTACTAGTTGTATCCTTTTCGTTTTCGGTCAATTATTGTCAAATCTAGTCGAACAACCTAACACAAGTAATTTCTTCTGCTTACGCTTCTTCTTATTTTTGACAGTAATCAAATAATTATCAACGTAGCGAAAAGCAGCTGCACCGTCGTAATCAGCAATAGCTATAGCTTGCAAAAAAATCTTTGAGGGAATTTCAAACCCTAAAAATTTTTCTGTTAAGATTAATAAATCTTCATCTGTGGCAGGAAAAGTAGTTTCTTCTGCCCCTTCTGAATCAGAAAATATATCATCAATTAATACTTTATACACTTTGTACCTCCCCAAAAGCATAAGATGCAAAGCCTGTAATGAAGTTTAGCTGCTGATCGCGAGTTTGTAAATTAACAGGGAGTTCAGTGCCAGGACAGCCAATTTCTCGTAAAATTTCCAAACAATAAGCACCGAGTTGAGTGTATGGAGCTTGCTCCAATTCTTGAGCTACTTCTAGAGCCATCTCCAGATTGACTTGGATAACCGTCTTTACAGGGTTGGTCATAAATCCGCCCTAATAAACTGGATGCTCTAAGTTTTGATCACAAGCACAAATAGCGTAACGGTGTTTTTGCGGAATTTATGAAGAGGGGAAATTAAAGTATCAGCGCATTTGCGGTAATCTACCCAAAGTTATGCAAACTAGACCCAGAGTTAGGCAATTTCTATCTAAGTGAAATACATATTCAGATACGTATAAATATGTACATAAATTCTAATATTATTGCCAATACACTTACTTTTTGTGGGGTAGACCAAAAAGCCCACCCCACAATATTGGATAATTTATTTGTTATAAATCCCTAATATCTAGTCTTGCACAGTAGTTTAACAGAAGCCACTATCAGATTGCACCTACTAAACCGGCACCTGCACTACCTGCGAGGATAACTCGTAATTCGTAATTATGAAGTTAAACTACGAATTACGAATTAGTAATTATTTGGTCAAGTGGTGTTGGCGCATGAACCAATTTTCAATTCTAAAATCCAAAACTGGCAGGGTAAATGAGTCGATGCAGACAGATTAATTCTTTCACATCAATTGAGGGAAGAATCGCTCCTCCCTCAATTGATTTCATACTCATACATCCTTAACTCAGATGTATAAGTATGAGCTATACACCTACGGGAGTCTTAGCCCCTGCTGCTGGCTGTCTACCATCTGCATCTATTGCTTCGCCTTCAATAAATGAACGCAGCATCCAAGCTATCTCTTCGTGCTGTTCGAGTAGTCCAGTCAAAAAGTCGGCAGTTCCCTGATCGTGGAACTTTTCACCAGACTGATCCAGATGGTCTCTCAAATTACGAATAACCTGCTCGTGATCGTCCACTAAATTAGCTACCATCTGTGTTGCTGTAGGAACATTACCAGCATGTTCCTTGAGGGTAGCAAGTTTGAGAAATCCCTCCAATGAGCCAACTGGATAACCGCCCAAAGCACGAACCCGCTCTGCTAAAGCATCAATATTTAGAGTCAGCTTTTGGTAGTGTTCTTCCCAAAGCTGGTGCAAAGAGCGGAACTGAGGGCCAACCACATCCCAGTGGTACTTTTTGGTTTTTACCAGCAGTAAATAGGCATCTGCCAAATCTTGATTTAACAGATTAATTACACCTTGACGCTGTTCGTCTGTCAAACCAATGTTTATCGCACGCATTGTTTTCCATCCCTAAGCAAACTTATCTATTAATTTGCCAAATTTTCCCCATAATCCACATCAACCAAAGGAAACATTATGAGTTTAGATTAATCATCACATTTCATAGCTATACTTACACCTTAATAGGGATGAACATATTTTTATATTTAATTTAAGTTGCGATCGCTACGTTAAAAAGTAGCAATGGGTAACTGCTTTGATGCAATCACCCATTACTAGCAAAAAATTACCAAGGTATTAACTCTGTTACTTACCTGTAACTTTGTCCAAGAAACTCTTTGTTTTTTCTTCCACTGAGGTTGCACCCTGTGAATTTTCAGGATTCTTTTGCTTGTCAATATCAGCCGCTCCCTGAACTTCATTGAGTCCTTTGTTGGACTCCTTTTGAACCTCTTTCAATCCTTGTGGTGGTTCTTTAGCGGCTTCATCAGTTTTGCGCTGAATGTCAAGCAGTTGTGTAGTACCTTCGGTAGGATTACTTTGGTAGCTATCGATTGCAAAAGCAGGAAAAGCATTAGAGAATAATACTAGGGCACAAGTAAAAGCCACTACTAGAAAACGTACTGGACGGAAAATAGATAAAACAGAAGTAATCATCTTCATTTGAAATCCTCGATAACAGCTTTAACAACGCAGAACTTTTACTGAAAGAGCGAAGCACATACCTTTACTTAGCAATTTTAAGCAATAATAAAACTGGCAAGCTCCGCTTCAACTTAGAAGTTCCTGAGAAGTTCTTGATAAACGAACCTGACGAAGAAATCTCTTTTGTCTTTCTGCATTGGATTAGTAAGGGATAATAAACAAATACCACCTTAGCTTTTTAGCAAAATCATTAGATTTAATAATTGAAATTCTTCGTTTCAGGTTCACTGTTTACACTTTTACTTTGAAAAAGCTAACGTCTGCATCAATCTCTAGAATGAACTTTACTGCATCTTTAGTTGCAATAAAATCAGTCTCTAGGTATATCGACTTAATCTAGTTTTGGCCGGTTAATGCTTCCACTATTTATGTTCAGTTAGCTCCACTTTATCCAAGCAAAGAAATTTAATCAATATGCACCTGAGAGGACATTTGTAAAGTATCAATTTATATAAAGATTCTCCTTAATCCCTTTCCTAAAAGGAGAAAAATAAATCTTTTCTTTAAACTTGATAAGTCTTCCTTATTACCTTTTCTATTGAACTTACCCGATGGAACATTTCTATTAATTCATGGGATCTTGTTTTTCGCTTTGCCAGCAGAACTTTTAAGGGCATTAAATAATGAACATCTGGGTCATTTCCTAAAGCAACTTCGGCTGCTTGCAAGACTTTTGTCGCATTCTCAAAAATATCTTCGTTTTCAAACGCTTCTTTTGCAGAAAGTTGGTGTAATGCTGCATCAGGTACAGTTGCTCTACCCAGTAAGGTTTTATCTAACACCAAACCTTTCAATAATATCAGCAAAGCCGCATAGATTAAAAAATTATCACAACTATCACAAGCCTTAAATTCGATGCGTCCCACTTCAGCCGGAATGCGGGCAATTTTTGTTAATGCAGGTATGCTATTAATAAGTTGTTCTTGTTTTTGAACAAAAACCAGAGTAGCTGGTCTTTTTCCAGTTCTGATAAATGTTCGTACCGATAGTCCATCCCATAAACCTCCATTATAAAAGGGAGAGCTATAACTAAAAGGAACGATATAGGGACTGTAATAAGTTAACTTTCTGCCAATATCAATTACATCTTCAGTTGACAAATCTGCCACTGAAATATTTAAATCTGGGCCATAAGATACCATGTGAATATTAGCAGTTTGTTCGTCAGGATAAGCTTCTAGCTGTTTGATTTCATAATTGTTTAATGGGGGTTGAGGCTCAAAAGCTGGATTGTAGGGATTGAAACTAACCAAAACTGGTGATAAGCCAAAGTCAGCAGCCACCTTGCGTAGCAAGTCAAAACTTTCTGATAATTCAGTAATAGCACCTTGAATATGAGAATGGATAGTTGTTCTAATTTCAATACCTTTAACATGACAGTCTATCACTTCATCAGAATCCGCAAATCTTTCAAATCCCTCAATGTACCATCTTTTCATCTTAATACCCGCATCACCAACGCGGAGTTGAGGATAGTCACTGGGGTATGTGGGTAGCCTTTCAATAATTTGATTGAAATCGGTAAATTTTGTGTGGGAAAAATCAGCAAACTTTCCCTCATTGTTCAAGAAAGCGACTTCATGCTCAATGCCAAAGAAAAACATTATATATACCTTTATTTTTTAGAGTTAACGGAATTTAACTAATGCCAAGCGATCGCAATCCCACAAACAAGGAAGTAACATCAGTAAACGATTCATTAGAGAAAAATATTTGCGATATTTAGCTGGCAGGTTCGCATACTTAGAAAACTCCATCACTCTGTAGCGCAAATTACAGTCTTAAACCTTATGAATATTTGAGACACTCGAATCGAATTCAATTTAAGTATAAAAATTCTCAATAACGGTATAAATTGATTTTACCTTAAGACCGACTATTGCGATTTGAAAACTTCTCCGATTTATTTTTCTGTGCTGCTTTCACTATCTTCATAGTCACTGGTTAGGGTAGCGTAGTAGTGACTGAGGAAAGCTTGAGACGTGAGTTTATGACAAGTACCGTTCAATCCCCCTACAGCAGCGAACAGATTGCCGCTTGGTTGCGTGGACTGCTTACTATTGCTTGGGCTGATGGTAATTTTGACGATCAAGAACAGGAATTAATTGCCAGCATCACCAAAAATGAATTAGCTCCTAAAATTAAATGCGACTCACTAGAGATAATTACCCCAGAGGAATTAGCCGCAGCCTTGGGTAAAGGTACACCAGCCGCAGAAAATTTCTTAAGGACAGCGGTGATGGTAGCGATCGCAGATGGTACTTATTCTCCCAGCGAAGATCAGGTTCTGCAACAGTTCTGTCAAGCCTTGGAACAGCCAGAGAATTTACTGGAAGCCCTTCGCCACACTCTGGAACACCCACAGCAAATTACCCCCACTATCGCCAGCACTGGGCTGACAAAGCGTCAAATCAATGCCTTACACCCCCTGCAAGACTGGCTCGATGGGCTAGATATCCAAGACCCAAGAGTAGCCCGCTTTTTGTGTAAAATGATTCCCGCCCAGTGTCCCTTTGAACGAGATGTCATTCTATTTGGACGCAAGATTGTGCATATCCCACCGATGTGTAAAATTAACCCATTATATGAGCAACTGGTAGGCTTACGTTTCCGCGCCCTCTCCTATTTAGCAGATAAATGCGGTGAAGATGTTTCACCATATATTTGAGTAGGGAGTAAGCAGTAAGGAGCAGGGGAGCAGGGGAGCAGGGG
>CAXUOL010000495.1:0-5484 GCA_964252435.1 uncultured Nostoc sp. | reverse complement strand
CGTGCTAATCTGGTTTTGCCAACACCACCTTCACCCTGGATGAGGATAACTTTTTCTCCCCGACTGACTAAGGTGTGGAGTTCGGCTATTTGGCGATCGCGCCCTACAAAGTTAGAATCTAAATCTTGGGGTTTAGCGTCATTGCCCTCTAAATTGGGAATAGGACTGATTTTTAGCGACTGTTGGGTTGCTCTAAATCCCTGAACCACGCCTTGGAAGGTAGATTTGGAGACTTTCACTCCCAGCACTTTTGATAGTAAATGCCAAAGTTCTGCACCAACTGATTTTAAATGCGCTTCTGTATAACCGCGCCTGTTGGCAATATCCTGGTAAGTCCGCCTTTCATCCTCCCACAAATGACGCAAGATAATCCTTTGAATTTTATCTAAGTGTTCTCCCGTCTTCAGAAAAACCAAGTTATCTACAAACTCTAAGGCTTCTTCTACACCCATTTGCGAACTTGATGTATCATTTGTAATTCATTATAACGATATTTTTACTACTTCTTCCTACCCACCATACTACAAAATACTTTTTCCTACTCAGTAGGAAACTTACTTTATCTGACTGCAAAGCGTTTAGGGTTGTATTACTCTTGTAAGTAATACAGGCAAAGTTAAGTTAAGCGCCAATAAAAGGTGGTTGAGGAGAGATTTAGAGAGCGCTACTACTGCAAGCTTAGTAAATCACAGCTGTTACTGTGCCATATTAATTACTCATGAAAGTGGTGTCTACTAAACAGGCAGTGGGTATTAACTAACTAGATTCTGTAGAGCGTATTTACAACTAAGTATGTAAGTCTTTACCCTACAGGAGGTTCAATGATGTTAGACAAAGATTGTCATCATGATTGCAATCAGAATCAGTGCCCTTTTGCCCAAGATACACATAATCCCAATAGATATGTCTGTCTCAAATGTGGTGTTGAGCGAGAAATAAATAAGTATTCCTCTGGGTTTGGCTCGTTTTTGCTCCTGTTGTTGGGCTTGTTTATTTCATTCCAGCTATTAGTTAATTATGAAAAGCAAAACAATCTACAAAGACAGCAACAGTCTTTGAATAATTCAACCAACAAGGCAATTATCCACTTATAAAACTAATACTGTTGATTCCCCACAGCCTGTTTTTTTAATGAGGAGTGGGGGAATCAAAAAGAATATTCATCGCTAAAAATTTAGCTACTTTCGTGAGTAAAACTATGGACGCAAATCAGGATACGCTTTTATTTCGCTTTGCCTCTAAATCCTTAAAATATTTTTTGTTGGTGCTATTCGGCATTGCGATCGCTTACGTTTTATCTAGTGGTTTGGGTATCTTACAAATCATACCTATACTGCTGTACCTTTTACAACAGTTTTTGCTTCCACTGGGAATTATCCTGTTGTGTCTAATGACAATAGCAGTCATTTTTGAATCCCTGCGTTAAAAATTGAGGGAGTGGCAAGTTAGGAGTTAGGAGTTAGGAGTTAGGAGTTAGGAGTTAGGAGTTTGGAGTTAGGAGTTTGGAGTTAGGAGTTAGGAGTTTGGAGTTTGGAGTAAAGAATTAATTGCCTTTCTTGTCTCCTTCATCCCCCTAGTCTCCCCCATCTTCCTCATCTCCCTAATCTCCATCATTTTCCCCTGGTATCTAAAAACTTCAACTGATGGTATAAACAGCTAATCTGCATTAAATCTACACCTACTGCTTGGGCTTTTCGTAATGGGTTGCCGAAAATTGCTTCTATCTCCAAGGGACGATGTTCGTCGTAGTCAATTTTCATACTGGGGCGGTAAGGTGTCATTTTGACAGTATAATCGAGCATTGTTTGAATGAAGCGATCGCTGATAATTCGCCCGTAACTTTTCGCCCCCGCCGCTACTTCATACATCAACTGTTCGACTAACTTGCGGGTGTACTTATACGCCATTAATTCATCTGTTCTAGCGTTGAGAATCACAGAAAGCCCATTGTAGGGGATATTCCACACCAACTTTTTCCAACGTGCTAGTAGTAAATCTTCAGCTAATTCAATTGAGATACCAGCGCTTTCAAAGTCATCAGCAATTTGCTGCATCCTCTCAGTTATCCCACTAGGCTGATAATTAGGGGTATATTCACTGAAGGTAATTTGCCCATAGTCAAGATGGTGTATATGCCCTGGCCCCACTTTGTTAGAACACAAAAAGCACAATCCACCGATAACAGTTACATTACGAACAATTTCAGCGACTTCTTCTTCTACACCAAGTCCATTCTGTAATACCAACACCACTCCATTATCTTTAACTACAGGTGGCAACATCTTTGGTAGTAAATGGTTTTGCGTCGTCTTCAGTGCCACCACCACCACGTCGCATTGTGGCATTTTTTCTACGTCGTTGTAGGCGTGGACTTCGGGAAGGGTAAAGTCGCCGTCTTTGGACTGTACCACTAAACCATATTTGTTTACCTGTTCGTAATCACTCTTGAGCAAAAAGTGGACATTCAACCCAGCTTTTTGCAGTCTAGCGCCATAGAATCCACCTAATGCTCCAGTTCCCAGAATGGCATACGTGCAATCGGACATTTCTTTTATAACGGAATTTTCCTAGAAACATCATAAGGTAAGCTTCCCCGCTCTAAAGAAACCGGGCTTTCAGTAGCCCTAAGCTATCAGTACTGAGATTGCAGCACAAATAACCCGAACCTCCAGGCAGGCTTACAGACTGCCCCAATAAAGAAATCATTCTTGCACCATTCAAATCAGAATCGCCATGCCAACTACAGTTACCACAAAGAAAGCGTTTATCAGACCTCAATCCAATGTGCAGACAGTGGTGGCATGTCTGGCTGGTGTAGGCAGGTGGCACAGCAACCACCTCAACTCCTTGCTTAATTCCTTTGTATTCAAGGAAGGAACGCAGTTGATAGAACGACCAAGAATTAGACCGTCTACGCTCAAGCTTGTTTCTGGGTTGCTGGTTGGTGCGCTCTCTAATTCCGGTCAAGTCCTCAATAGCTACAATTGCATTTGTGGACTTGGCTTGGCTTACAATCCGGTAGCTGATTTGATGATTAAGCCATTGCTGAAATCTTCTCTCACGCCCCGACAGCCGTTGCAAAATCTGTCTCGCTCTACGGCGAGTAGACCTTGTGCCTTTCGACGCAATATGCTGGAGAGATGCTCTAACTCTGGCGCATCTATCTCGAACTTCTGTTATAAGATTCCCATCCCATTTATCCCCGTTACTGGTAACAGCTATGTCTCTACGCCCAAAATCCACACCAATAACATTATTTGGCTTAAGTGGCTCGGGAACTTCATCTTTAATTTGAATATGAATGTAATAAGAACCGTCTCGGTGCAAGCACAACTGTGCCGATGTTGGTTTCTTGCCTTTGAGCTTACCTCGCTGGTAGTTACCAACATCCAACTTGATATGCTCTCTGCCTTCGGTGAGGGTCAGGCTAACAGTCCAGTCTTTCTCTCTAAAAGCAAAAATCCTCGCGTCGTAATCGGCGCTAGTTGGTTTAAAAGATAAAACTTGCTTATTCTTCTGTTTGGCGGTTTTGCGGTTGGCTCCTACTCTGGCACAAGCCCTGACCGCCAAATTAGCAGACAATCCAAACAGCGAGCGCAAGTCTTGATAAACCAAATTTTGAATAGTTGTTTTGCTGGTTATATGGGGTTTCACCTGCTCGTTGGCATAGTTGCAAGCATCCGCAAACGCTTTCAATGTTGCCTCTAGTTGGACAACTTGTTGAGAGGTAGGGTTAAGCTTGCAAACCAGCGTCAGAACTTGTTCCATAGCGATAATTATATCACATGTGACGCTATTGAAAAATAGCCGAGTTGTGCTTCCTCCGTGGTCTAAAGACACACGGCTTCCACACTACCGGAGGTCTTTAGGTGATGTCTGACGGGAGTACGCGTCTAGGTGTAGTTTATTCAACGCTTGATTTTAAATTTATTTTGTTTAATAAAACTTAAAATAGGTTTATTATCCTTTAAAATCTTTTGCAGAGATTTAGGTAAGATATATGGCTGATATTGTTGATATTGCAGTTACGGCTGAGTCGTTTAAAACACTGGTGGCAGCTGTACAAGCTGCTGGTTTAGTAGAAACATTAAAAAGTCCTGGCCCGTTCACTGTCTTTGCACCAAATGACGATGCTTTTGCCAAGTTACCAGCGGGAACTATCCAAACTCTGTTACAGAATATTCCCCAGCTAACGCGGATTTTAAAGTATCATGTCGTTCCCGGAAAGCTGCTAAAGGCTGATCTAGCACAACTCGGTACGGTTAATTCTGTAGAAGGTTCACCGATTAAAATTCATTCTTCTGATGGTTTTGAAGTTAAAAATGCCACAGTTTTAGCAGCAGATATTGAAGCTGATAATGGTGTGGTACACGTTATCGATACGGTAATTTTACCGGGTTAATTCGGCTAGGGTGGGTGTTTTCCACCCTAGTTATCCAAAATCTTTATAATTAACTAACTAATTGATAGTATCAAAAGGCAACTCAATAGTTTAAATTATGTTATATTTGCAATGTGATTACTCACTCATATATTAATGTTGATTTCGTTATTTTAAAATACAATAAATTAAATTCTTAAAACGCTAACATCTATCCCAACAAATTAATGCTTGATTTAAACACCTTAGCTGAGTTCTCTCGTGGCAACTGCATAAGTATTTGTGCATTTCTCGTACCAGCGAACTTGCTTGTCACAATTTTAACGATAAGCCTGGTAGCGTTACGTCGTCCATCGCATCAAGTGTGGCAATCTGCTGGAATCGCTAGCTTTTTCGCTTCTGTAATGATACTGCACGTATATACTTGGTTCATGATTGGTGTGGTGATGGCTCCTACTTATATCTTGATGTGGCTAGCAATCACCTGTTTAATGACTAATTTGGCAGCAATTATTTTTCAAAGACGCTACAGTAACAGCCCTAGTCTTTCCAACTGAAGTATATCAGGCGTCTATAGCAATCCTAAATGAGATTGTGAAAATTTTTGTTATGGTCGTCCTTGGTCATTTGTCCTTTGTCATTTGTGATTAGAAAGGACAAATGACTAATGACAGCCAACTCCAAAAATATTTCACAAATGATTTAGGACTGCTATATAGGTTAATACGCTTGGGTTAAGCATTTTTTTCTCTTCTCTGTGTTTCCTCTGCGGCTCTGCGGTAGCCTGCGGCAAGCCCTCCGGGTCAGCAGCATATTGATGAACTGCTGGCCAATCTGATTCTACAAAGTCTCGCAGTATAAGACGTTCGGTTTCTAGTGGTATCATTTGGAAAATTCTGCACGTAACTGACTGACTACCCGATCTAGTCCTACAGAATGGGCGGCTTTGAACAATAAACGATCGCCTGCTTGCACAAATGTTTTCAACCTAGCCACCAACTCAGCATGAGTTGCAAAGCACTCCGATGGGATACCCTCGGCACTAAAAGCGATCGCTTCGGCATCTTGTCCATCTACCAAAACCAACAAGCCGTCTAAATTCA
>CAXUOL010000494.1:0-5487 GCA_964252435.1 uncultured Nostoc sp. | reverse complement strand
GATCCTGTAAGTATGACCATGCACAATTCCGTTGAATTCCAAGACGCTTTTGATGTCATAGTCGTCGGTGCAGGTCACTCCGGTTGCGAAGCAGCTCTCGCCTCTGCACGCCTCGGTTGTCGTACCCTGCTATTGACGCTCAACTTGGATAAAATCGCTTGGCAACCTTGTAACCCAGCAGTAGGTGGCCCAGCCAAATCTCAGTTGACTCATGAGGTAGATGCACTCGGAGGAGAAATTGGTAAAGTAGCAGACCGCACCTACCTGCAAAAACGCATCCTCAACTCTTCACGGGGGCCTGCTGTTTGGGCATTACGCGCCCAGACTGATAAGCGCGAATATGCAGCAGTGATGAAAAATATTGTTGAGAATCAAGAAAACTTGACAATCCGCGAAAGTATGGCAACAGATTTGGTGCTGGGTGCTAACGGTGAAGTCATTGGTGTTGAAACTTATTTTGGTGTCGGGTTCCAATGCAAAGCAGTCATCTTGACAACCGGCACCTTTTTGGGAGGCAAAATTTGGGTTGGTAACAAATCAATGCCAGCCGGACGTGCTGGAGAATTTGCAGCCGAAGGATTGACACAAACCCTAAATCGCCTGGGATTTGAAACCGGCAGACTTAAAACTGGAACTCCAGCACGGGTAGACAAGCGATCGGTAGATTATAGTAAAATGCTCATCCAGCCAGGTGATGAAGATGTACGCTGGTTTAGCTTTGACCCAGATGTGTGGGTAGAACGGGAACAGATGCCTTGCTACATCACCCGCACAACCGCCGAAACCCATCGTTTAATTCAGGAAAATTTACACCTATCGCCAGTTTATGGCGGTTGGGTGGAAGCCAAAGGACCGCGCTATTGTCCCAGTATTGAAGATAAGATTGTGCGCTTTGCCGATAAGGAAAGCCATCAAATCTTTATTGAACCGGAAGGAAGGGATATACCCGAACTTTATATTCAAGGATTTTCTACAGGGTTGCCAGAAAATTTGCAACTGCAAATGTTGCGGACTCTCCCCGGTTTGGAAAAATGTGTGATGCTGCGTCCTGCTTATGCAGTGGAATATGACTATTTACCAGCAACTCAGTGTTACCCCACACTAATGACCAAAAAGATTGCGGGGCTGTTTTGTGCTGGGCAGATTAACGGCACTACAGGTTATGAAGAAGCTGCTGCTCAAGGGCTGGTGGCGGGAATTAACGCCGCTCGATTTGTTCGCTCTCAAGAAATGATTGTGTTCGCCCGCGAGCAAAGTTACATTGGGACGCTAGTTGATGACCTGTGTACAAAAGACCTGCGAGAACCTTATCGGATGCTTACCAGTAGGTCAGAGTACCGATTGCTATTGCGTTCTGATAATGCCGACCAACGCCTGACACCCTTGGGAAGGGAGATTGGTTTAATTGACGATCGCCGCTGGGATATGTTTACCCAAAAACAGGGTAATATTACCACAGAAAAACAAAGATTGCAAGCCACACGAGTGAAAGAACATGATGAAATTGGAATAGCGATCGCATCTGATACCCAACAAGCAATTAAAGGTTCAATTACTCTCAATGACTTGTTGCGGCGTCCAGGATTGCATTACGTTGATCTCGACAGGTTCGGATTGGGAAACCCCAACCTCAACCGGGCCGAGAAAGAAGGCGCAGAAATTGACATCAAGTATTCTGGCTATCTTGCTAGGCAACAAAGTCAGATTGACCAAATTGCCCGCCAAGCGCACCGCCAGTTACCTGGGGATTTAGACTACACAACAATTGATACTCTTTCCAAAGAGGCACGGGAAAAGCTGACTCACGTAAAACCACTCACCCTTGGTCAAGCTGCACGTATCGGTGGTGTAAACCCAGCGGATATTAACGCCTTATTATTATATCTAGAATTGCGTCGAACCAAGAGCCAGTCAGAGTTTCCAGCGTTAGCTTAACACAAACTTGATAAAGACTGAGTATAGTAGTAGGGAGAGAGATTGGTATGATAGATGACATTAATCTTAGTACTGGCATCATCAACAATCCCCAGATGAAAGTTGAGTTTAATACCAACACTCAATCAACTTATCTCAATCAGATGGGGGATTGGATGTTTCATGATTCAGAAGGCAGGAGGCAGGAGTAACCCATGCGCAACTGCATAGGATTGGGGCAAGACCGGAGGCAAAGCGGCTCCAAGCTTTGTATCTCGCTCAACACGTCTCAATACAATTCTGATTTTTAATCCGGGTAATTACTCAAAGCTGAAGTTTTTATTCATACTTTTTTCTTTCAGTAAGAACTGCCCTCTACCTGCTGCCTCCTCTATAATCCTAATTTCCAGGCAGTCTCAATGAAACAAGTTTCACCACCAAGTATGAAAGAGGGACTGGGGACTGGAAACTGGGAACTGGTATTTTTACTCAGCACTCAGCACTCAGCACTCAGCACTTTCCAGGCAGTAGGGGTGGCGTTTCCTCGTCCAAGCAACAACCCAGAAAGTCTATGTTACAAGAAGCCAGCACCCGTCTCATAGTACCAGAACCATCAGAAGACTTAATCACCAACGAGCCTTGGTCGATAGAAAACTATGCTGATGGCCTAATGGATGAACTCTTTGCCGATATCGACTACATTCTGGATGCTAGTGGTAATCTGCCTTCTCAAACTGTTAGGCACAGTAGTCAGAACAGATCGAGCCACTCTGTTGCTGGAGTTTCCGCCCAAGCTCAACGCCAATCGCCTCCAGAATACGTCCCTCTGCAAACAGTTAGGATACCACAGATTATCTTACCGAACACACTCAACCAAGCAGTTGCTCAAGATAATCACAAGCAATTGAGTACCGTTATCTTTGACACCGCCACCGTTAAACCAGTTAGTAGAAAGCGTCAGAAAACTAGTCCGGTTTTGGGCAAACTGCTGATTGTCGGAACAACTTTAGGCGTGGCGATCGCTAGTATGATCTACTTGGTGCAGTCTGGAGTCGTATATCTTTTAAATACCAAATTGCCTGAATCAGCGCTTCTATTGCCGCAATCGCAGTCACGGTTGCCCGTAAAAACAGAAATTGAGGCAGAGTTAGTTGACTATATGCTTCAATCGCTGGCTGTTATAGATAAGCAAGGAGCAAAAAGCAATCAAAAATCTTTCAATCCAGGATTCTCCAGTCAGGCAAATACTAACCAAATAGCCCTTGGTCGTCAGCAAGCAACTGGTAATCTACCAGCACTTCCACTTCTAGCTAATAATACACCACCAGCCCCCAACCGTTCTGGAAGCGTTGTTGAGCGCATCTATGTCCCCGTTTATCAAGCGCCATCACCAATGCGCTACGCCCTTCCAGCGATTCCGGGGACTCCCACACTTTTACCACAAGTTGCCAGTGCGTTACGGGCATCTCAACCTAATGTTGTGAAAACTGCCCTGAATACAGTGCGACAAGCTGCCAAGCCTGTAACTGTCAACATGATGGCTGCGGCTGTACGAGCCGAACTCAAATCGGTGGCAGCAAAAACTGCACCCATTACCGTCCGCCAAACACCCAAACCTCTGCCTGCATTACCAGTAGTTCCATTGCGTGCTGCACTTGCACCAGAGTCAGAACCAACTATTACCCAAGAACAAGTATATCCACCAACTGCGATCGCAGTTGCTCCGAGTAATACCTTAGAGGGATTGCTAGAGTTGGGCAACAAATCTGCCGCTTTATTTAAAATTGATGGCGTGACTCGCCGCATCAATATGGGTGAAGGTATCGGCTCCAGCGGTTGGACACTAGTAGATGTCAGTAATGGCGAAGCAGTCGTCCGACGTAATGGCGAAGTGCGCTCGATTTATGCAGGACAGAAACTATAAATTTTTTAACCCACTGCCTGGTTGAGGAAAGTTTAAAGATTAAACTCATCTATGACCATTAACAGTACTGCGACCAGCAATAATTGATTGAAATAATTTGATCGCATCAAATAATCCTCTGTCTCTATCTGCACTGTTAGGATTGCCTGCTGATATGTAGCCTAGCTAATGCGATCGCGCCTTAATAGTTTTAATATTATCAGCTTTATTGATAGCAAGATCGCTTTTACCTCCAGCAGACTCTAGTAACTATTGAGCAAGGATTACTTGTTTGATAATTTGCCGATTGATTTCGGTAACTTTGATACTTTCAATGCCAACTTGTGTAAATACTATTGCTAAATCTCTATTAAAATAAGTTTCGACTAAATCATCCAGTAATGATATAGTTTTGTCCTTTTAAAAAGTATTTGCATAACCCTTCACCCAATAATGGTTTTTCTCAAAACGGACATGTAAAATTGGGTCACTCCCTGGCTTAATATCAAATTTCATTGAGTTTATCTCCTTTTATAGCTTGAGAGTTACGCATTCGCTTACTACACTGTCTTAACCCAAATGCGTAGGCGTAGTCTGTCGTAGGCATCGATCTGCCGATGAGAAAAAGTAAATATTTACTGTAAATAGCTGGAAATTTTGTCTAATTATCTCATAAATCAGTGAAATACCACAACGTTTAATCAATATAAGCAGAAAATCAGGTTTGTGGTGAAGATTTGGAAGACAGTATTGAATTTCCCTACCTAAAGATGGTTCACAGAAAGAAATTTCAATGTTAAAACTATAATTTGTGTTTATTATAGTTCCACTACGGTGACTATATGAAAACCTACATTTTGTATATATCTATCTTGCTTAAACAAGATATATTGAGCTAAAAAAGTTAGTTTGCTAATTGATGTAATCCTCAAACTTTAACAACATGAAACAACCTAACTATTTTCAAAATAATTCTAAAAACTCTTTAAGAGAAAAGTATCATCTTTACAAAGGCGAAAAGCTGAACTGGCTTCAAGTAACTCTTCGGCTTGAAAGGTCAATTATCTCTATCATTCTTCCTTGGGTAATTTTTTGTACTATATATGGTACTTTCATATCATTTTTAGCTCATTTAGGATTACCAATAGCATTTTCAGATTCTAGCAATATTCTTACCAATGCTGTTTTAAGTTTTAATATTGGCTTTACATTACTATTAGTTTTTCGGACGAATACAGCCCATGATAGATTTTGGGAAGGTCGTCAACTATGGGGATCTTTAGTTAATACATCTCGTAACTTAACTCGTGGGATTTGGATAATAGTTAAAGAGAAGACACCGCAAGATAAAGTAGAAAAAGAGGCGATAGTTCGGTTAGTAACTGCTTTTGCATTTGCAATGAAGTTACATCTAAGATCATCACCTTTAGACACTCAGTTAGCATCTTTAATATCTGAAAAACAATATTTACAACTCCAAAATACTAATCATCCACCCCTACAAATTGCTTACTGGATAGGAGATTACTTGCAGTATCAGCATGACCGGAATTGTCTCAATGTCTATCAACTGACTACTCTACATAACTGTGTAGATGATTTAGTAGATATTTTAGGTGGTTGTGAACGCATTTTAAAAACGCCACTGCCTTTAATATATACTATTAAAC
>CAXUOL010000493.1:0-5500 GCA_964252435.1 uncultured Nostoc sp. | reverse complement strand
TGGCAGATTTGGGAATGGGGCATGGGGAATGGAGCATGGGGAATGGGGAAGAACAACCCCCAAATTCTAATTCTCAATTATCCAAGATGGCGATTGTGGCTACTCAAGGGGCGCTGCAACCTCATTTGCCTCCACCAGAAGCTTTTCAACAATTCTGTCTTACTCTGAAAAAAGGGATGGAATTAGATTTGAATGCCTTCAGTGAGAAAATAACTATTTTGGGGTACGAAAGAGTTCCTTTGGTGGAAATGGAAGGGCAATGGAGTCGGCGGGGCGATATTGTTGATGTGTTCCCGGTTTCTTCTGAGTTTCCAGTCAGGTTGGAATGGTTTGGCGATGAAATCGAGCAAATGCGGGAATTTGACCCAGCAACCCAACGTTCCGCCCTCGACAAAGTTGACCAGTTAATTCTTACCCCCACTAGCTTTGCTCCCATCGTCATGGCGGCACTGAAAAATAGTCCTGAGTTCCGAGTGCTGAGTGCTGAGTTAAATTCTGACTCAGCACTCAGCACTCAGCACTCATCACTGATTGAAGGTAGTCGTCGTTTTTTGGGGTTAGCTTTCGAGCAACCAGCATCTCTGCTAAACTACTTAGCAGAAAATACCCTGATTGCCATTGATGAGCCAGAACAGTGTCATGCTCATAGCGATCGCTGGGTAGAAAATGCCCAGGAACAATGGGGCATGGGGCATGAGGAAGAGTCTACTTCCCTAACATTGCCGAAAATACACCGTTCGTTTGATGACTGTCTGGTTGATGTTGCCAAGTTTAAAACATTATATTTATCGGAACTATCAGAGGAAAATAGTGGGATTAATCTTGCCAGCCGTCCTGTTCCAACCACGCCACACCAGTTTGCTAAACTAGCTGAAACTATCCGCCAAGAACGCGATCGCAATTTCTCGATCTGGCTGCTTTCTGCTCAACCTTCGCGTTCCGTCTCGCTGTTGCAAGAACATGACTGTCCGGCTCAGTTTATCCCGAATCCCCGCGACTACCAAGCGATAGATAAGCTGCAAATCAACCATACTCCCATAGCCCTAAAATATTCTGGTCTGGCGGAACTAGAAGGTTTTATCTTGCCTACATACCGATTGGTAATCGTTACAGATCGGGAATTTTTTGGGCAGCATTCTTTGGCGACTCCCGGCTATATCCGCAAGCGCCACAAAGCTACTTCTAAACAAGTTGATCCTAATAAGCTACGTCCAGGCGATTATGTGGTTCACAGAAATCATGGTGTTGGCAAATTTGTCAAGCTGGAAAGTTTGACGATTAATAATGAAACCCGTGATTATTTAGTTGTGCAGTATGCTGATGGATTATTAAGAGTCGCAGCTGATCAAGTAGGTGCTTTATCCCGGTTCCGTGCCGCAGGTGATAAAGCACCGGAACTCAACAGGATGACTGGTAAAGCTTGGGAAAATACCAAGAATAAAGTCCGCAAAGCGATTAAAAAATTGGCGGTGGACTTGTTGAGACTTTATGCAGCGCGATCGCAACAACAAGGTTTTAGCTTCCCAAATGATATGCCTTGGCAAGAGGAATTAGAAGATTCTTTCCCCTACCAACCCACAACGGATCAGCTCAAAGCTGTACAAGATGTGAAACGCGACATGGAAAGCGATCGCCCAATGGATCGCTTAGTTTGTGGCGATGTCGGTTTCGGGAAGACGGAAGTGGCGATTCGTGCTATTTTCAAAGCAGTCATCGCCGGTAAACAAGTGGCACTCCTTGCGCCGACGACTATTTTAACACAGCAGCATTACCATACACTCAAAGAACGTTTTGCTCCTTACCCCGTAAATGTCGGTTTACTCAACCGTTTTCGTTCGGCTGAAGAACGCCGCGATATTCAAAAGCGATTGGCAACGGGTGAATTAGATGTAGTGGTTGGTACACAGCAACTTTTGGGTAAAGGCGTGATGTTCCGGGATTTAGGACTGTTGGTGGTGGATGAAGAACAAAGGTTTGGGGTAAACCAGAAAGAAAAAATTAAAAGCCTGAAAACTCAAGTGGACGTGCTTACCCTCTCCGCCACTCCCATTCCCCGGACTTTGTATATGTCTTTGTCGGGAATTCGGGAAATGAGTTTGATTACCACACCACCGCCAACTAGACGAGCGATTAAAACCCATCTGTCACCAATTAATTCCGAAAGTATCCGCACAGCAATTCGTCAAGAATTAGACAGAGGTGGACAGGTATTTTATGTAGTTCCACGAGTAGATGGGATTGAAGAGACAACAGCCAATTTACGAGAGGTGATACCGGGAGCTAGATTTGCGATCGCTCACGGTCAAATGCATGAAAGCGAGTTAGAATCAACCATGCTCACTTTCAGCAATGGTGACGCAGATATCCTCGTTTGTACGACAATTATTGAATCTGGCTTAGATATTCCGCGAGTCAACACCATTTTGATTGAAGATGCTCACCGCTTTGGATTGGCACAGCTGTATCAATTACGCGGTCGTGTGGGACGTGCAGGGATACAAGCTCATGCTTGGTTATTTTATCCGAAGCAACGGGCATTATCTGACGCAGCACGGCAACGATTACGAGCGATTCAGGAATTTACTCAGCTAGGTTCTGGGTATCAACTAGCGATGCGCGACATGGAAATCAGAGGCGTGGGTAACTTGCTAGGTGCAGAACAATCCGGTCAAATGGATGCCATCGGTTTTGATTTGTATATGGAAATGTTGGAAGAAGCAATTCGGGAAATCCGAGGACAAGAAATTCCGAAAGTGGAGGATACCCAGATTGACCTCAACCTGACGGCGTTTATTCCGGCAGATTATATCACAGATTTGGATCAAAAGATGAGTGCATACCGAGCGGTAGCCACAGCTAAATCTAAATCAGAATTAAAGCAGATTGCAGCTGAGTGGAGCGATCGCTATGGTAGTTTACCAGTCTCTGCAAATCAACTTTTGCGAGTCATGGAACTCAAACAGTTAGCAAAAAAACTCGGATTTAGCCGGATTAAACCAGAAAACAAGCAACACGTCGTTTTAGAAACACCAATGGAGGAACCCGCTTGGAATTTGTTGGCGGCGAATTTACCAGACAATCTCAAGACGCGCTTTGTCTATTCTCCTGGTAAAGTGACGGTGCGCGGGTTAGGAGTTTTTAAAGCGGATCAACAATTGCAGAATTTGATTGATGCTTTCGGGAGAATGCAAGGTGCGATTCCAGAGGCAGCTGTAGTTTAACTTTATAAGTAGAGTCAAAATAAATCTATGTCAGTTGTAACAGCTAAATCTTACGTAGAATATCGTCAAGATGCTTATTGGGTTGCAGGAACTCGGATTTCCTTCTCATGTAGAAGAAGCAATCGAGATAGTCAATAGAAGTAAGAAACGGTTTTCGTCAAAAGATTTAGCTATTACTGTAGGAGGTGCTTTTTTTGGTACTTTTGTCCAAGGTTTCATAACTGAAGTTTCAGCAAGTAAAGTAAACACTAATACTATAATTTTCTACGTAATACTTGGTTTTTTAGGGATATTTTTAACCTTTTGGGGGATCACTCGTTGAGCGAGAAAGAGTCTTCTGATTATTTTTAAGTTTACTTTTAATCATTAAGATCAAAAGGTTTTTTCAGCTATGTTGTAAACTCTTGTGACAATTTAGATAATTTGATAGTATGACCTTCATAACAATTAATAGCCATGACTGAGCTACTTGAACAAGCGATGTCTGGCAGAAAGCCGCTTTGCATCTACGCTAAACTAAAAACTTTGTCTGCTAGTGAACAAGATGCGATCATAGCAATAGTTGTGAAATATCTCGAAGATAAATAAGTTATGTCAACAGTGTCAGAACAATTAGAAGAACGAGTAGCAATTATAGAGGCTGAAATTGCACGCCTTAAAAATAAATTAGAGGTTGTTTCCTCTCCGACAACACCTTGGTGGGAGAAGATTGCTGGTACATTTACTGACAACTCAGCTTATGATGAAGCCATGCAACTAGGGCGCGAATATCGTGAATCCCTGCGCTCAAATTCTGTAGAACCACACGATATATAAATGTACGTTTTTGATACCGATCATCTCAGTATTTTGGAACATAGAGGAGCAGGCGCACAAAGTCTTCTCATACGGTTGGCAAATGTTAATCCGAATGAGGTTGCAGCAACAATCATTAGCTATGAGGAGCAAATGCGAGGGTGGTTGAATTATATAAAAAAAGCTCAAACTGTTGAGGGACAAGTTGTAGCCTACAAACAGTTAAATAAACAACTAACCAATTATTGTGCTATCCCAATTCTAGAATTTGATGAACAAGCAACTCAAGAATTGCAACGTCTAAAAAAGGCGTATCCAAGACTTGGCACAATGGATTTGAAAATTGCTGCGATCGCCCTAGTCAATCAAGCCATTCTATTGACTCATAATTCCTCTGATTTGGGACAAATTGTGGGTTTACCCATAGAAGACTGGACATAAAAGCGCTCACTTTTGCCATAGTTTGGATAGAATCGTGCAGTAAATAGTCCATCCTTTTTATTACATTTGTACCCCCTGAATGCTTACGTTGAAGCAGCCACAATTAAGAGGAAACAAATATAGTTGCTAGCATATTCTCACAAACTAGCTCAACAGATTTATGAAAATTAGAGCAATTATTCATCCAGCAGAAGAAGGCGGCTATTGGGCAGAGGTTCCCGCGCTTCTCGGTTGTATTACCGAAGGAGATACCATAGAAGAGGTAATGGCTAATTTAAAAGACGCTATTGAAGGTTGGCTTGAAGTTGCCAACAGTCGTAATTCAATTGAGTCAACAGATCAAGTTGTCGAAATTGCTGTATGAAATCGATTTCTGGTAAGCAACTTTGTAAGATTGTGGAGCAAAAAGGTTGGGTTTTGCAAAGAATTACTGGCAGTCATCATATTTATGAAAACCCTGAAGTAGAAAAAATCCTATCAATTCGTGTTCACCGCAACCAAGATTTGAAAGTTGGAACCTTGAAAGCCTTGATGAAAATAGCCCAGCTATCTGAAGAAGATTTACTTTAATTTCAAATTACTGCTCTGATTCATCTACTAAGTTGCTTGGTTCACCGGGGTAAAAATCATAGTCCACAATCTCTGACAAACTGTAAGGACACTCTACCGGAAAAGTCCGCTTGGGCAAATCTGTTTCTCCAACAGCTAATTCGACACCTTTAAAGTAGGCTTTGCGAAGTGCTTCTTCAAGGTAGGGCTTTAGGCTAGGATTGTCTTCAAGCAGTTCAGCAATATCTAAGCGTTGAATACGAAGTGTTGCTAACCAACTACGGCTACGACGCCCTGACTGATATTGCCATTTGAGTAAATGTCCAATCAACACACTCAGACGATTTCGCAGTTCTTGACGTTGCTGTTTACCCAAAGATTGAATCTCCTCAATCAGATTTTGCAGATCAATCTGACTCCACTGCTCATTGCGAAGTAAAGTTACTTGTTCCTGTGTCCAAGCGTAAAAATCAGTTTCGTATAAGCTTGGTGAA
>CAXUOL010000492.1:0-5506 GCA_964252435.1 uncultured Nostoc sp. | reverse complement strand
GCATTGCTATTTTCTCAGGTAGCTTGTACGCCCTTAGCTTAACCGGTATTAAATCATTAGGAGCAATCGCACCACTAGGCGGCACAGCCTTGATTGCCGGTTGGGGTGCTTTAGCTTTTGCTGCTTGGAATTTGAAGTTGTAAAAAAGTTAGAAGTTAAGAGTTAAAAACTTTTAACTTCTAACTCCATTTATTTAGAAGCTAAATTTCCTGCTTTTCATAAACAGCAACACTACCCAAATTTTATTTACTTAATACAAGATAATATTGAAGAGATTGATTTAAATTTTATTAGTAAAGATTTGCCAAGTCCACTTTTTTCTATGAAAATAGGTGCTGAACGCATTCGGAAAATTGTGTTATCTTTGCGGAACTTTTCTCGATTAGATGAAGCTGAGTTAAAAACTTATATAGCACTTCCCAGTCAGATGCTTTACAACATTACATCACTAGGTTTAGAGGCATGACACTGCTTGCCATGCCCCTACGGGTATACCTCAAAACGAAAACCACTATAATTCATAGCTTTTTGCTCTCAGGCGTATCAATAAATTATCTAAAGCTGCATTAGCTGAAGGTGATTCAGGTAATCGGCTAGATTGATATGCCTCCTGTAAATTATTACGCAGACGTTCATATTCTCTTTGATGAAAGGCTACATTAATACCTGACAAAATAGACTTTTCTGTACCTGCTAGTTTTTGGGCAATTAAATCAGGAATATATGGTAAATTAAAAACCTCATTGAGCCTAATTAAATTAGATTCAATCTCGCCTGTTTGCATCAGATAAATCCCAGTTAACAAGACTCGATAAACATAAAGTAGTGGTTTAATTCGATGCCTATCTTCCTTCTCAAACAGTTTCCATTGTGTTGCGGCAAAACCAATATAATGGTAGCTATGATGACGGGTAATACAATTTTTAGCAAGAATTTTCAATTCCTCATGTTCAGGTGAGGTTATTAATATTAAAGGAGAATACAATTGTTCTAACACATAACCATTCTTTTTAAGTAGCATCAAAAAGAATTTTTTGACATCATGAGTTACTAAATCAATTTCTAAAGATTCGCGAACTTCTGAAACTTCAATAGTTTCATTTCTAGTCTGTAATCCCACTATTTCTTGAACTGGTAAAATATGCACACCACGCAAGTCATAATCAGAATCGTGTGAGGGAAAGCCATATAAGTGGGAACCACTGATGATGGTGAATAAAAATGGGTAAGGCTGTTGCCTAATAATTGTGTTGATAGAAGTTGGAATATTCATAATGTGCCGTTTACTTGCTTACCTCGGTTTGCCTATTTCTTTAGAACATATTCTATATAAACCAGAACACTCACTCATCGTCCAGAGTTCTCAACCCCGCGAAATGATCTCTGAGGTGGTAAATGCAGATGGTTTTGGTGTGGGTTGGTATCATAGTCAAAAAAATACCGATCCTTTTATCTACAAAAATACACTACCTATTTGGAATGATATAAACCTACCCAGTCTCAGCCGTTACGTTGAATCAAAGTGCGTTCTTGCTTATGTCCGCAGTGCTACACCAGGACAAGCCGTAGATTTTGCTAACTGTCAGCCTTTTAACCATCAACAACAACTATTTATTCACAATGGACGAATCGAAAATTTCCGCAAAACATTACACAGAAAAATCCGCAGCACTTTAACCCAAGAATTTTACGAAAAAATTAATGGCAGTACTGACTCAGAACACATTTTTGCATTGTTACTTTCGCAAAGTCAAATTAACAAACATCGACCTCCAGAATATGCTTTACGCACCACATTATTAACGCTTTTAGAGATGGCAAAACGCTATCAAGTAGAAGCCTCACTCAACGTAGTTTTTAGTGACGGACATCGTTTAATAGCTTCTCGTTTTGCTACCACTTCACCGCCTCCATCTCTTTACTGGATACGAGATGATCCGACTTTCCCACAATCCGTAATTATTGCGTCTGAACCTCTATTTCTAGGTAATTGGATTGCTTGCCCAGAAAATAGCATCATTAGTGTGGGAGCAGACTGTGAGATCCAAATTGAGCAAATCTAGTGTGAAAGAGGCTATTTCTTAAGCCTTCGATAAATGTTGCTCGAAAACTTTTGCGCTATTCCAGGATATGGATGAAGGCACATTCTCTAATCAACCTCATTCTGACCGAAAACGAAAAGGATACAGAGCAACTAAATTTATTTATGGGGATCAATAATGCAAGAATTTTGAATGCATGAATTTTGAATTCGGAGCGTACCCCTTTGGGGATCTTGCTACGCGCAGCGTCTCTAAGAGTTGCGACGTGACTTGAACTGCTGTTGGCTGGTACTTGGGGCATATTGCCTATATCGAGTCTTTATTGCTGCGAGAACATAGCACTTAGGCACTTACTTGCTACTATTTTAATGGGAAAATGGTGAAAAATAGCTTTAAAGCTTGAGCTATATTGCTCAAGCATGATTTTATTAACTATGGCTATGTGTTTCACTGATTGGGGTAAAGGTCTGCTATCAAAGTAACCTATTACGCCAAGCAAACGGAGGTTTCATGTCGATATCTAAAGCTGTTAACACCAAGGTCACTTCTCAAAGCAGTGTTGAAAAACGCTTGCAAATAGAGCGTTTGGTAGGAGCAACTCAAATAGTTGCACCTAGTGCTGGGAGTGATGTAGTCAAGGGATTAACTCAAACACCTAAATCTCTACCCCCTTGTTACTTTTATGATGACCGTGGTTCCGATCTGTTTGAGCAAATCTGTGATTTACCAGAATATTATCTTACACGCACAGAAACAACGATTTTACAGCAGTATGCTGGTGAAATTGCCAAGATAACTGGCGTTTGTGAATTGGTAGAACTTGGCAGTGGCAGTTCTAGTAAAACCCGCATTTTACTAGATGCTTACCAGCAACTAAGCTATCCTCTGCATTACCTACCAATTGATGTATGTGCAGGTATGTTGGAAAGTAGTGCCAAGCAGTTATTAGAAGATTATCCCTTACTCCAAGTTTATGCACTAGCGGGAACCTATGAATTAGCCCTTGCAAAACTCCTACCGACGCAATTACCCAGTCGGATGATTTGTTTTATTGGTAGCAGTTTAGGTAATCTTACCCCTGATGAGTGTGATGTGTTCTTCTCTCAGATTACCAATGCTCTACAAGTAGGTGAGTATTTTTTATTGGGGATAGATTTACGAAAGTCAAAACAGATTTTGGAACCAGCTTATAACGACAGCCAGGGAGTGACAGCTGCATTTAACCTCAATATGCTGGAACATTTAAATCAGCAATTTGAGGGTAACTTTGACACCACCCAGTTTGAACACCGAGCATTTTACAATGAAAGCGAGCATCAAATAGAAATGCATTTATGCAGCCTGCGATCGCAAATTGTAGAATTACACGCTCTTAATCTTAAGGTTAATTTTGCACTAGGTGAGACTATCCTCACTGAAATTTCCCGAAAATTTGACCTTAATAATATCAAACAGCAACTAACTGCACAAGGTTTATTACCTCTTTATGTGTGGAGAGATCCAAATCAATGGTTTGGCTTAATGCTCTGTCAACTGCAAGCATAAAGCATTAGACCTCTGGCACAAATACAAAATTTGCTCACCCTGCGGGATCTTGCTAAATCCCCCAACCCCTTTTCCCAATTTTGGAAAAAGGGGAACCAATTTCAAATGAATGCAAATTCCGATCAACCCAAGCAAGTAAACTTAATGTTTAGCCGCTAATTATTGCTGCATCGAAGGTGTAGCAAAAATTCTGCTGAATATAGGAACCCGTACACGAGGTTTATTTGCTGTTATATTGGCATTAGTAGCGGAAGAGTTATTAGTTACCTCAGAAAGGAGAGGTGGTTTGCTATTAGTAGAATTGGCAAAATCACTCAATTGGGTAGCCGAAGGTGAACTTGAAGATATGGAGGTAACATTCTCAGGATTTTGACTGTTGGTTTTTACCGGAGTTTGAGCTTGAGATGGAGTAACTAGGAAAGTTGAACTTGTTCCTAAGACCAGTACGAGCAAATGAGAAATATAGTGTTGCATAGGGATTGGTAAAATGGGTTGATAAATATTCAAAGCTTAAAAAAGTTGTGTTTGTTCTCAGTTAAAAATAAAACTGCAATTTTCCCATAGAAATCATGATGCTGTTGTCCAATGAAACTTGAACACAGCGATTTATAAGTGAATAGACTATTAATGCTTAGGACATTAATTTGCTAACAACAATCTAACTTCTCTCAATCAAGAGGAAGCTAAACTCTTTTTTGTAAAAAGAAAGAGAGCGGTTATTTTAAGACTACTGAATCTGCCTAAAAGAGAGTTAGCAAATAGATACACCTGGAATAATTGACGTTTTTTAATCAACTAAGCCAGCACAACTATTAATATTCTATTTATATTTAACTTTTTAAGAAAAGAGGAATGTTACTGAAATTTTTAAAAAACTGATTTATATAAAATCAACTCTTACTCGCATATTTAACTAACTAAAGCAAAAAGTATATGAATTTTTAATAAAACAGCAGAGAAATAAGATACCAGTTAGGCTAAATAGGAACAACTGCGTGAGTAGAGTGAGCATTAAAGCAATGTTAAGCGAAAAAATGAAATTAACTCTTAAGGACGCAGCCAAAAAGCTCAGGCTCTTGGTTTGGAACTTATTCCCATTTCTCAGCCCACCGAATGTGTTTCTTGAAAGCACCCCACAGGCGGCGCAGCGGGATAAGGGGCAATTTCCGTTTGATTTAAACTATCCTCTTGCAAAGTGAGTTGTTCACTCTTAATATAAAAATACGGTAACTCTGTCGATTTACCGTACTTAAATCAGCCAAAGAAACATATCACATAACTCTTCCAAGATCAAGTCTTGTATCATTTTTAGTCTAAACTCCAGTAACTGAGAAATGCTTTTTGTTCAGGCGTTCATCTCACTACTCCTATTCGAGTAAGTGCAAGGTTTTTGACCAATTAAGGTACGATAATTCTTGCTTCCTCGTCTAGTTTTCAGTTTGTTTCCTGAAATACTTAACAAAAGTTTACTTAAATAAATGAAAAAGACTCTCAATAACTCTGGTAGTATATCTTCAGAGTTATTGAGAGTAATACTCATTAAGCAGGACATGTATTTCAGCTATTTGCAAACTTTTTGAAAAGATAACGCTTTTGACTTGCGTGGTTGTTCAAACACTGGAGTCGATGCCTTGATGAGTAGGGAACGCTGGATTAACCAACTTCTCAGGGCGACTTTTCAGCAGAGCACACAACTATTTATTTATCAGGTGTCAATATGTCAAAAAAAATTGGTTTGTTTTACGGTACTCAAACTGGCAACACTGAATCTGATGCTGAAAAAATTCGGGATGAGTTTGGTGGTGATGTTGTGACATTACATCCCATTTACGAAGCGGATACTAGCACTTTTGATGAGTATGACTTGCTGATTATTGGCTCTCCCACTTGGGATATTGGTCAACTTCAGAGCGATTGGG
>CAXUOL010000491.1:0-5521 GCA_964252435.1 uncultured Nostoc sp. | reverse complement strand
CTATCACGTTGTTTGGACTAACTTCTTAATTTGCAATGAAGTTTAACGCTTCTTAGAGATAGCGTGCCCCTTAAAATCTCAAACCGACACCACCTTGTACAGAAATAGCAGTACCACTGCTATCACGGTAGGCATCGAAAGCAATAATAGCGTTGCCAAAAAGGACAGTATTGCTATTTGGGATCATATAATCAATGCCCGGTTGTAAAGCAAAACTAATTTTGTCGCCCACAGGAGAAGAACCACCACCACCAGCCAACACTAATCCAGCACCCAGGTAGGCATCAGCTTGCCAGTTAAGGGGTAAATCATAAGAAACCGTTGGTACAACAGCCGTATTATTACCAATTAACACTTGAGCGCGGAGAGAAATTGGTGCTTCCAAAAGCTTGTAACGTCCCGCTATCACCCCCCCAAATTGGATACCATCGGTAAAACCAACAGTGGGGCCGATACCAATATAACTACCATAAGCTACTTGAGCTTGTGCTGGTTTCGTACTCGCCAGACTCAAGACCAAACCAGCCCCCAAAACTGAAATCAAAGATGGAATATACTTCATAACCTACTCCTCACACCAATTTGTCATTTGTCATTTGTCATTTGTCATTGGTAATTGGGTATGGGGCATCGGTTATTCTCTCCCTGCCCCTCTGCTCCTCTGCTCCTCTGCTCCCCTGCTCCCTCCATTCTACGGGCAACGGGGATGAATGCCTCCTTGAGTACAAATGTATGCTAATTGCTTGGCATCTAAATTTTTGGCTTGAGAAAAATCAACCCCTTGGACTACGGCAGATATTGAGCCTAAATCTGGGGTTTGGACAAATTGATCTGCTGGATCTTGTTTGCTAGGAGCGAGAATTGCCCCCTTAAAATCTGCTCCAGCGACATTTGCCCCTCGTAAATCTGCAAGACTCAGGTCGGCATTTTGCAAGTTAACGTTTTCCATTTGGGCAGAACGTAAAACAGCACCAGTTAAACGAGTAGCACTAAGGTTGGCATTGCTGAGATTAGCACGATCCAAATAAGCTCCTGATAAATCTGCCCCTTGCCAATCAGTGTTAGTTAAGTTGGCAAAAGATAATTGCGTTCCGATCGCAGTGGCGCGACCTAAACGCGCTGCATACAGATTGGCTTCGTTCAATTTGGCATCGCCTAAATCTGCCCCAGTCAAGCTGGCTTTTTCCAAAACTGCGTTTCGCAGATCGGCTCCTACTAGTTGGGTGCTGTTGAGTTTAGCATCATATAGACGTGCGTTGGATAAGTTGGCTCTGTTAAGAGTGGCGCGACTCAAATCGATCCGGTTCATCAAGACGCGACTGAGGTTAGCATCAGTAAGATTGGCTTGCTGCAACTGAGCTTGGCTTAAATCAGCCATTACATCGTCGTAGGTATCCCAGCGTCCATCTTCACCCACACCCCGGAAGCGGCTACCTTTAAAGCTGGCTTGGTTAAGATTTGCAGATTTAAACTTAACTCCTGATAAATCAAGATTGTCTAGTACTAAGTTGAAGTAGGAACTTCCTGAAGTACCGCTTTGACCTAATTGGGTTCTACTAAGGTCAACACCCTCGATTTTTTTACCGCTGTAAACAGAGAGAATCTTGTTGATTGTCCGCTGGTTTCTTTGTAGCCGCCCTTGCCGTAATTCCCGCTCTTTGGTTGCAGTGCTACCTACAGATTCCAGTTCGCTGACCAAAAACTGATTCTTATTTTTGAGTTCCGGGATGGCTTGGGGCCCAACAGTTGTCAAAGCTTGTTGAATCGTATCCAGAAGGCTGGGGTTAGTTTCACTAACCAAGAGATTCGCTAGAAATTTGATGGACTCTGGGTCATTAAGACCACCTATAGCCAAAATTGCACTTTGGCGTTGCTCATTAGTCGCTCCAGAGTTGGGAGTCAATTGTTTGACAAGTTCGAGGAATTGTTGGCTGTTGATTTGCTTGGTTGCTCGCTGGGATTGCTGAATTTGGATATAAACTTGAGTGCCAATTAAAGTTGCCAGCACAGCAGTCATACTCGTTAGCCCTACCCCAAACAAAGTCAGATTGGGATTTTGCTGTATCCGCCGCCACAAATTAGGCGACTGGCTGGTTTGATCTGCCGCTAACTCTTCTCCCTCTTGCCATTCTTCTGCTTCTTCATTACCGTCAGCAGACTGAGCTTGTCTGTTGCTAGCTAAGACTGCATCGATTGTATAAGTACCTGCGAGTTGATCGTGGAATGCGCGACGCCCCCGACGCGACGGTAAGCCTATTCCTTCACCCACAATCATTAATAAAGACAAAAATGTGAATAATCCTAAATTCGGAAAAGCAAAGCTATAGCGCCACAGCAGATAGGCGATGGAAAGGGGTACTGTCCAACGCCCAACGCCTTCTCTAATCACAACTGCCCCCAATCCGGGCGGCTTCCCTTGCTCGTTGACAACCTGCACTTTTAACCAACGTTTCCCAATTGTGCTACCAGTCTTGGCTAATAAATACAATTGCCACCACGAAAGAGTTACAGGGGCTAACAGGGCGATTGTCCACAAAATATTAGTCGGCCATGCAACGTTACGGATGCCATAGCTTACAGGTAGAGCTAGGGGTCTGGCGATCGCTCTTTCTGTGACTACTAGTACAGGGTTAAGCGGTACTCGGTTCAGATCGCTTCTAGAATTGGCATAGACACCAATGCCAAAGGGAATCAACCCACTAGTAACTACTAGTGTAATTTCAGCCGCCCAAGCAGCAAAACGCCTACTTGCTAGCAGCAGCGAATTGGCTCTTTCCGATTTTTTTGACTGAGCAGATTGATTACTAGTTCTCCTGACAATTGGTGACGTCATCGTATAATTTCCTTTGATATTATTTCTACGCCGCGATCGGCACAATTAAAATAGACTAAGCTAGTCAGCAACAAAAGCATATTGAAATAGGATTTAGGAGTTATACAGCAGAATTCAGAATTCAGGAGCGGAGCCGGAGACGCTCCGCCTCAGGTCAGAATTCAGAATTCAGAAGTAAAACAGGCTTTATACCTTGTTTTGACACTTCGTTTCTGTACTTCACCTTCCTTGAAATCCTCTGTAAGTCAGAAGCCGTTTTTATTCCGGCTCCTGACTCTTATAACTCCTGACAGAGTGCAAAGTAAATGCATATCAACTTATTGCTTACGTTGAAAGCTACCAGACACAAAAAATTTGTATCCAACATACACTAACACTGCCAAAAGTGCCAGACTGATTACGGATGCAACTAGTTTAAACACTGCTTGCAGTATCGCCAAGCCTACTAGCACCGTCACACCTGAAACTACCAGCTTTTTCGCCCCAGATAAGCTGTTGAACCAAATCTGAAATCGCTCTAGTTGCAAGTTGAAGCTGGCAAAAACAGACTGAGGCGTTTGTTTTTGTTCTTGTGAAACCACCCCAGGCGGGGAATTAATCTCTGCCTCTAGCTGATTGAGGCGACGCTGTAAGTCTTCTTCTGGTTGAGGATTCATCAATCTTTCCTAACTCATTAGCATACTTATTCAACAATAGACCAACCAAATTCTATTTTTGGCGATTGTCTTAGTGATTTTAGCTAATGTCTTTGCGTGCAAGACCTTTCAGACATCAATTGTAGAGACGTAATACTTTGCGGATAAACCCAACAATCTCTCTTTTTGTTTGGGGAAAGGTTACTGGGCTTGGGGTAAAGGTCAATACCGTTCAGTTAAGAAAATTGTCGGTTGGGTAGAACCAAGTGAAACCCAACAAAGTCACGCAAATGTTGGGTTTCGTTCCTCAAACGCCACTTGCTTCAACGGGGTGAACCCCCGCAACGCAGTGGCTCCCCAACCTACGTAGAAGTTGAGTAGGACTTACGCAAAATTATGAAAAAACGAACCGCAAAGACGCAAAGGGCACGAAGTAATAAGAGTTTGAGAGAGTTTTTGCGTAAGTCCTAGTTGAGTTTTAGGCTTAACTAAACTGTATTGGGGTAAAGGTAAATTCAAACCCTTTCTCCCTTAATCGAAAAGTATTGTTGTAGAGACGTTGGAATGCAATATCTCTACATACACCTATCAAGTCTTCACAAATAATCCTTACCTGACTGGTATTGCTTTATACGGCAGCTTTTGGAACTAAGACGGATTGCTGTCGTCTATATAAATCAGACTGTATAACAATATTGCTCTAAAAAAAATCTGGAGCATTAATTAAAATGAAGACGTTTAGCCTACTTGCAATTATTCCCACAGCTTTAGCGATGAGTTTGGTTTTCACTGAGGCTAATTTAGCACAGACACCAACAATCCAAATTAATCGAAATTCTCAACCAGATCCATTGATTTTGAACGGAAAGTCTGAAGGAACTGTCAAAAGTAATTGTGGCAATATTACCACTGAACCTAGTCAAATTATCCAAGTTACAGAGTCACTACCTTATTTACGATTAACAGTAGAGAGTCAAGGAAAGCCAACACTGCTGATCGACGGGCCTGGGGGGCGCTTTTGTGTACTAGCAGATAGTTACTCTGGGGGTAAGTCAGAACTTTCTGGTTATTGGCAAGCAGGAAAATACTCGCTGTATGTGGGCGAACTATCCCCGCAACATTATACTTACACTCTCTCAATCTCGCAAAAAAATAAATAGTCATTAGTGATTAGCAAAGGACAAATGACTATTCTTCCAGTGATTTAGCGGGAACTTCGACAGCAGTGATATCAATTGTGCCTTCTGGTGTGAAGCGCTGAAAATGACTATTTTGTACTAACAGTAATTCCTGACAGTTAGGACATTGCAACTGACTGTTGTTTAAACCTGTAAATTCATATCCACAGACGGGACATTGATCAGCAACCAAGTTGCGTTGCAGCCACCAACGAAAGCCAAAAAAAGCCACAATAGGTGCTAACAACAGCAACCCGAAAATAATTAGCAATGAATTAACTAACCAACCCAAGCCCACTGATGCCAGCAACCAAATAACTGCCAGCAGTGTGAGCCAAGGGCGGAGATTTAAAAGATTCAATTGAAATGACTTAAAACTCATTTTTAATAAATTTCGTCCTGCTCTCCTTCTAGGATAGCGATTTTGGTCATTTGTCATTTGTCATTTGGACTCAAATTGACTTCATTACTGAGAATAGAAGAATTTTTTGCAAGTGCTGTTGGAAGGCATTTATACCAAACAGAGCGATCGCTTGTTCTCGCAGCCACTCTCCATCACATCGCTGGTCATCCCCTTGAAGCATTTCTATACAAGCCGTTGCTACAGCATCAGGACTACGGTGTGGTACTCGCCATCCCAGTTTACCATCCTGCAAGGGGTCAGCGGAACCATCGTCGTCACCGGATAATACAGGTACTCCACAAGCCATTGCTTCTAGATAAACTATGCCAAAGCCTTCTTGCGAAGGCATAATATAGGCATCAGCAAGGCGATAATGTTCCATTAATTCTTCTGTGGCAACGAAACCAGCAAATACAACGCGATCGCTCACACCTAAATATGCAGCAAGTTTAGCTAATCGCGGTTGGTCATC
>CAXUOL010000490.1:0-5533 GCA_964252435.1 uncultured Nostoc sp. | reverse complement strand
TCACCAAAATTCTCATAGTTTCCCAGTTATTTACAAATATTTTCAGTAGCTATTGCCCTTACTTTTAGATTACCCACCTTGGGCACAAAAATACAAAATAAAAAAAGAACAAGGCTCACTCAAAAAGTATTGTTGAACTTACTTAATTTTTTCACAGTTGTAGTTTTGTTATATTTTTACCTGTTTTCTTAAGAATTCAATTAGCAAAATAACAAAAATTGTTTAAAAATTGTTTGTTGTTCAGCCGATCTTTATCAAATCTTCAAAAATATAAAGTATTTTTACGGTTATTGAGGTTTTAGTTGGATACAACAAGTTAATCAAGATCGTGATGAAACTCGTGCTACAAATATAGCAAAGTGCTGTACATGGATAGCGGGGCGTTTAGCCCGTGCTGAGTAGAAACCCAGTTAAATCAAGGCTTTTAGCAATCAACATTGTCCTAACATTAGTGGCTACGGCTATATATGCCAATAATACAGATGTACATTCCTACAGCCGATTCATTTATTGCCAAGATTTTTGGAAATTTGATGCCTCCAGCGGACTACGCTAAGGCAGCCCAAGTCCACTTACTTGAACTGTATTCTGCCTTATATCATACAGCAGATGTAATGCTGCTAACCGTGGTAGACATAATTAAATTTGTGGTTTGAGTGCGTTGCGGTTCTCCAAGCATGATAATTGAGCAGGTGAGTTGTCTGGCTAACTGGGTTGTGACATCGCTAATGGCTAACCCTCCAGGACTGGTACGATTACGTATAAAAGGTAAAACTACTAAATCATATAATCTTGCTGCCTGCAAAATTGCTTGGGCAACATTTTCGTGAGCGATGATTTGAATTTCTGGGGCATTGGCCAAAGCTAATTTAGATACCAATAGGGAGAGATGCGATCGCCTCCAAGCAATTTTACTAGAACTAGTGCGGCGATCGCACACATTCAGCACAGTAATGTGGCTTTGATTTGCCTCGGCTAGCATTTGGGCAAATTGTACAGGTTGTAATGTCGGTGCTGTTAAGTTTTCTATTGGTACTAAGATCCGCTGAATTTTTTTCGGTGAATCTACTAGACGTGTCACCGCTACTGGACAATGGGATGCCCAAAGCACACCATCAATCACATTCCCGAATAAACGCGCTCGTAACCCAGTGCGTTTACCCCAACCCATAACAATTAAATTAGCCTTTTGTTCACGAGCCGCTCTGCTAATTCCTTGAGCAAAGGCATCATCAATTCGCAGCACTGGTTCTGCGGCTACGCCCAAGGCTCGACTTTGTGTCGTGGCTTTGTTCAATAACCACTCACTCCGTTGTAGAGACGCTTCTAACTGGGGCGCATCCATCTGAGCCGCAGCAGTAGCGATCGCTAGGGGTATAATTTTGCCTTGAGACTGACGCGCTAATAACGCCGCCATTTCAATCAAATACTGCTGGGTCTGCGGATTATATACAGGCACGACTATAGTAAAAGCACTGTGTGTTTCTGATCCATTCTCCTCAGCTAGGGGTGGTACTGGATCTTCGGCTGGCGGGGAATTCAAACCAACAGCTATTCGACTGGTCATCAACGGTCCCAAGGTTGATGTGACAAGCATTACAGCAATGACGCTATGTAATACTTCTAGTGGCAGCAACCCAGCCCGATATCCCACTAACGTTGCTGCTAAAGTTGTACCAACTTGGGGAAGTGAGAGCGACCACATCGTTAGAATTTCTTGCCATTTATAGTGGTAAACCAGTTTTGTCAACAAAGCTGCAATCAATTTACTGACAATCAAACCAACTACGAGCAACAGCGTTAACTTGAGCGTATTCACATTGTTCACAAAGGTGGGTAAATCTATCACTAAGCCAAGGTCAACAAAGAAAATCGGAATGAACAGCACGCTGCCAATAAATACCACCTTTTCTTTGACAGGGCCTTCACCCACAGCCTCATTCACTGCCAAACCCGCTAAAAAAGCACCAACAATTTTTTCTACCCCAATCAATTGAGCGCCCACAGCTGCCAGAAACACAGAAAGCAACACAAACAAAAACTTGTTTCCTTCATCGTCTCCAGACCGTTTGAAAAATTCTTTGCCTGCCCAATCAAAGCCTGTCACAACGGCCACAGAGTAAATAATTAACCAACCGGACAATGTGAGTAATTTCGCAAAGCTGAATGCTCCAGCATGAGTGACAGCTACACAAATGGCTAATATCAGTACTGCGCCAATGTTTGTAAAAATCGTAGCCCCAATGGTGACAGTAACAGCTTCGTTGTTTACTACTCCCAAACGGCTGATTATGGGGTATGCCAAAAGGGTATAGGAAGCAAATAAAGAGCCAATTAAGATCGAAGTATTCCAGCCATAGCCTAAAATCAGCCCTACTAAGGTTCCCATGACTAGGGGTACACTGAAAGTCAAGCTAGCAAACCCAAAGGCACGACTTTTTTTCCGGCGAAATTGTTCTAGATCGATTTCTAGCCCAGCGACAAACAGCAAATAAATTAACCCGATGTCTGATAGTAGGTTAATCATTGGTGAGTCAGACTGAAAAAGATTCCAACCCGAAGGCCCAAGTACTAGCCCTGAGAAAACCAAACCCACTAATCCTGGTAATCTTAGCCGCTCAAACATGATGGGTATAACTAAGATAACCACCAGCAAAATAGCAAAGGGAACAATTGGTTCTTTGCCAAGAACTTGGGAAGTTGGTTCCAGAACAAGAACTTGTGATATTAGTTCCATATATAGGAATTGAAGGGGCTATGGTAAAACAGCGATTAGCTTGGGGGCGATCGCCCGATCAATATGAATAAATAGAGAAGCCACCTGATGAAAAATCAAAAATCTTAATTTACACTAACTAGGCAATTATTTCAGAATTAACTACCTACGGGTGGATTTGACTCAAAATGAACCGTAAGCGATCGTAGTCATCTTTCAGTAGCACACTTAAACTACGTCCAGCTTTAATTAGCCATTGTCGGTCAGCTTTGCGTAACTGGTATACATCTCGAATGGCAGCTGCGGTTAAAGACTCTATTGGCGCACCATTTATACACAGCAGTGTCCGTAAAAAATCTAGTTCTTCAGTAAATTTAATGATCGCTTCTGGTTCACATCGATAAACAGCTTGATGAATTTGCGGGGGACGGGGTGGAAGATACTGATATATTCTTTGGTTATAACTTTGATTTTGCGAAGATAGTTCAAATCCGACGATCGCAGCCCGGAATTCTGTGCGGAGCATGGCAAATATTTGGGGTTGTTCCTCCCGTAAGTCTTGCAAGGACAACCCCAACGCTCTTGCCCTGTGTACGGAATCTATGGGCATAGTTGTGGCATAATAGACTACAGCATAAATTTGATTGCCAGATTCTTCATCTACAGAACAGACCCAACTACCAAAGGGTGGCATTGAGGGAAAGCTTAAATCTTCCGGCTCTAAACACTGAGCTAAAAATTCAGTACTGGTAGTTTCAATCACCTCCGCAATGTGGTTCGGATGGCGATCGCCAGTGGCAAACTGTGGTAGAGGGAGGCGCATGGGAGTGCTGAGTGCTAAGTGCTGAGTTAGGAGTTAGGAGTTAGGAGTTAATAGTGAGGAGTGATGAGTTAAAGAATCATAATTCCTAACTCCTAACTTCTCATTCCTAACTAATCTCACTCCTAACTTCTCACTCCTAACTAATCTTATTTGGCTTTTTTACGTCCGGCGGTGGTTTCTACGAGTTCCAATTCGCTCAGGCGGAAGGTAACTAATTTATCCCAGTTACCACCTTCAAATAATACGGCTACTTTGCCATCAGTAAGTCGTTGCACGAGTCCTTCGTAGCGATAATAGGTATCTGCGGGATTCTTGACGCGAACAGTTGCTCCAGGCAGAATCATTTTTTTAGCCTCGCTTGTTTCCTTTTAATAGCTTAATACTTCTTAAGAGTCATTAGTCATTGGTCATTGGTCATTTGCAAAGGACAACTGACAACTGACCAATGACTAATGACGAATCAATAATACTTCTGTCTTTGGCGAAAATTTGCTACCGATTCTACTATTCCCAAGGAAATGAAGTTGGTCAGCATCGCAGAACGCCCATAACTCATCCAAGGTAGGGGAATTCCTGCCACAGGAGCTAAACCAACAGTCATGCCAACGTTCACAATCACCTGAAACACAATCATGGATAAAACGCCAATAGCTAACAACGAACCAAAGTTATCTTTGGCGGTTTGGGCAATATGCAGTAGACGGAAGCAAATTAAGCAGAAGACAAACAGCACTACCAAACAACCGACAAAACCAAATTCTTCCCCCACTGCGGAGAAAATAAAGTCTGTATGCTGTTCTGGTACAAAATTCAGTTGCGTCATCGGCCCCTTGAACAGACCCCATCCCCAAATTTCACCAGCACCAATAGCAATCCGAGATTGGATTAAGTGATATCCAGCACCGAGCGGATCGTGATCGGGATTCATGAATACAGTTAGCCGGTCTTTTTGATACTCTTTCAAAACATGGTTCCAGGCGAAGACTCCTAATTCGCCACCCAGTATATTGAGAGTCCACGCACCAATAGCACCTAAACCAAATCGACGCCAGGGAAGAGTTTGCCAGCCCACAATAGCCATTGCAACTGACCAAATTAATCCTAATGGGCCAAAAGATAGTTCTTTGAATAAAACTATCGGCTCTGTTAAAGGCCAAGATATACTAAACAAAATGGCGGCAACCACCGGAGAAATCATCAGAATTAACCAGCCTGGGTTAGCATTTGCCCAGTAAAGCATTCCTAAGACGATCGCACCAAATACCAGTGATGTTGCTAAATCTGGCTGTAAAAATACTAATCCCCAAGGTATAGCGGTGATTGCCAGAACGCGGAAAACACCTTCGAGGCTAGAAGCAGTCCGCCTGTGTAACAAAGCTGCTAATGTGATAATCATGCCAACTTTGGCAAATTCTGAGGGTTGCACGTTAAAGCCAGCGATACTAATCCACCGCTGCGCCCCTTTAGCGCTAGTACCAGCAATCATCACGGCGATTAAGCTGAAGTTCGTTAATGAATAAGTTACCCAGTGCCACTGCATCAAAAGTTCGTAACGGGTACGAGATAAAAGCAGGGCTATAAGCACGCCGATACCCGCTACCATCCAGTGCCACCACCAGTCTGTCACTGGCTGCTTAAGTTCCGTACTGAGAATCATCAGGCCGCCAAAGATACTGACAGCAATCGGCAAACAAAAAAGTAGCCAATCTACATGCTGCCAGGGCTTAACCCAAGACTTCCAGCGAATTTTGGGGAGCGATCGTTTTAACAACATTGTGCCAGTTTAGACTTTAGCTTTAATTGTTGGGCATTGGGAATTGGGCGTTAGGAGTGCTGTTAGCGGAAGCGGGGCGTTTAGCCCGTGCTGAGTTAAGAGTAGAGACGCGATTCATCGCGTCTGTACAAGAGTTAGGAGTAGAGACGCGATTCATCGCGTCTGTACAAGAGTTAGGAGTAGAGACGCGATTCATCGCGTCTGTACAAGAGTTAGGAGT
>CAXUOL010000489.1:0-5538 GCA_964252435.1 uncultured Nostoc sp. | reverse complement strand
TTACCCGGTACAACCCGCGATGTGGTGGAATCTCAGTTAGTTGTCGGGGGAATTCCCGTACAAGTGCTAGATACAGCGGGGATTCGGGAAACAACAGACCAAGTGGAAAAAATTGGCGTCGAGCGATCGCGTCGTGCCGCCAATGCAGCGGATTTAGTCTTGCTTACCATCGATGCTTCCGCAGGTTGGACAGCAGGCGATGAAGAAATTTATCAGCAGGTACAACACCGTCCGTTGATTATAGTGATTAACAAAATCGATTTAGTAGAAGAAAGCGATCGGGAAAACCTTCCATCCAAAATCCTAGTTACGCTAGAAGCGCACCAAATGTGCGAACCAAAATCTACAATTGTCACAGCCGCAGCCCAAAATCAAGGTATTGATGCTTTAGAAACAGCAATTTTAGAGATAGTTCAATCTGGAAAAGTGCAAGCGGCTGATATGGATTTAGCCATTAACCAAAGGCAGGCAGCAGCCTTAACTCAAGCTAAAATATCTTTGGAACAGGTGCAAGCAACAATTACCCAGCAGTTACCTCTTGATTTTTGGACAATTGACTTACGGGGGGCGATTCAAGCTTTGGGAGAAATTACCGGAGAAGAAGTAACAGAATCCGTTTTAGAGAGGATTTTTAGTAAGTTTTGTATTGGTAAATAAACCTTTGTGAAAGGCTAAGATAAAGTGCCTTTTGTCAATCAGTTAAAATACTCAAAATAACCTTAATAAAAATTTTGACAGATCCCTTGTTGGTTCTAAAATGAAATTGGACTTCATCGCTGACACACCCTAGCTTATGCAAGACTTTAAACAAGAAATAAATGCTAGAGCTTCTATGGATTTGGAACAGCGAAGGACTTGGTATTCTCCCGTTGCGGATGTTTATTACAACGCAAGAGCACGCTATCCAAAGGAACTAATTGATCGGTCTGTCGCTTTAGCCCAACTTGACTCAGATGCGTCGATTCTTGAAATTGGTTGTGGTCCAGGAAATGCAACGGTGGCTTTTGCTCAATTTGGTTTTTCAATGACGTGTATTGAGCCAAACCAGGACTTTTATCATTTGGCACAACACAACTGTGATCGATATCCAAAAGTTACAATTTGCAATACTTCATTTGAGGAGTGGGAACTAGAAGCAAAACAGTTCAATGCCGTTCTATTTGCCAATGCCTTTCACTGGATATCGCCAGAGATTAAATATACCAAGGCAGTATCGGCAATGTGCGATAACGGTTTTCTTATCCTACTATGGAATCTGACCCCAGAACCAAAACACGAAGTTTACCAAGCGATCGAGGAAGTGTATCAAGCTTATGCTCCCTCATTTGCCCGATATGATGGTGCGGAAGTTCAAGCGGAGATTTTGAGGGGGTTTGGACAAGAGATTTTAGACTCCGGTTTCTTCAAAGAGTTGGTCGTTGAGCAAACTGCGTGTGAAGTCATCTATAGCATTGATAATTATCTCAAGCTTTTAAGTACCTTTAGGAGATTAGAGCCACAAACGAAAGAGTTACTATTTGCAGGATTGCGCCAGAAGCTAGAAAAATTTGGAGATAGCGTACAACTCTCGTTTCTTTCTGCTGTTCATGTTGCCCGCACTTCCCCCGTGAGAGGTTAAGAAAATTGCACAAATGTCTTTAATTGTAAGTCGGAAACTTTTATGAAACTCTACTATGTAACTTTAAACAATACAGATGAAGCACGGCAAATTGGTCGGGCATTACTGGAATGTAAGTTAGCAGTTTGTGTCAATTGGTTCCCGATTACTTGTGCTTATAGTTGGCAAGGAGAAATTACTGAAGAACCAGAAGTTGTTTTAATTATCAAAACTCAAGATGGTTATGCTTTAGAAATAGAAAAACTTATTCAAAAGCATATTACTTATACTAATTTTATCGCCGAAATTTCTCCGACAGCAGTTAATCAGGGTTTTGTCAATTGGTTGAATACAGAAGTTTCACCGTGCTAATAATAGAAATTACCTAAGAAGACAGTACAAATAGAGATATACAAAGTACCAGGATAGAGAAAATGGTTTGGAGCAAGATATGAACCATTGGTGTAAACTTAAGCCAAAACCTTTTTAAAATCTCGTTTCTAGCCTCTGGCTAGAAATGCTACTCTTGGCGGCTCTGCCGCGAGTTCGGGAGGCAGAGCCTCCCATTAGGCATTCCCAGTCGGAGACTGGGAACGAGATAAACGAGATAATCTGCTAAAAGCTTTTTCTAGACTGACTTTAACCTTAAGTTGACACCAATGGATATGAACCTGCCACGGATGTGATTAACACTCCTGCAAAATATGAAACAATAAAATACTTTTTAAATAGTGTATTTGCTCCTACAAATTATGCCTCAAAAGGATTATTATAACTATTTGACTGGAGGTCAAAAATGGCAGTTCTCAAACTAGAAAATGGAACTTTCCACACCGATTTAATTCACATTGCCCAGGAATTAGCCCCCCTGAATATTCAAATTAATCGCCTGACTATAGCAGATAACCCCAAACTCCAACATTTGTTGGCACAGGATAGTCTCAACGAAGATGAAAAAGAACAAGTACTCAAAGCAATAGATAGTTACTTTGAGCAACTACAACAGACAGTCGGCTATAAATCTCGTGATTTGGTTGTCCTTCATCAAGGGATTCCTAACCTTAATGAGTTAATGGCAAAGTTTGACCAAATTCATACCCATGCAGATGATGAAGTCCGCTACATCATTGATGGAGAAGCGATTTTTGGTTTTGTACTTTCTGATGATAGTCAAGTAGAACTGACAGTGCAACCAGAAGAATATATCAACATCCCAGCCGGAACCGAACATTGGTTTTATCTCACCCCAGCAAGGCGGGTGAAAGCAGTACGCTATTTCATCACTACAGAAGGTTGGATACCCCAATATACAGGCAGAGAAATTCGCACCCGCCAACCTCTGGTGAGGTAAATTCTAATTTATCAAACATTACAAATTACGAATTAGTATGAAGCGGATTGTTTTTTGTGACTTTGATGGCACTATTACAGTTGACGAAACTTTTGTTGCAGTTCTGAGAAAGTTTGCACCAGTACTTTCTGCAAAACTACTGCCTGAAATGTATGCAAAAAGGCTGACACTGCGAGAGGGAGTTAAGGAAATTCTGCAATCAATTCCATCTGCAAGTTATCCAGAAATTCTGGAATTTACTAAACCTCAATTGATACGTCCTGGGTTTATAGAATTGTTGGATTTTCTGGAGTTTCAGGGAGTTTCATTAATAGTAATTTCTGGGGGATTACGGGGAATGGTAGAGGTTGTTTTGGATGGGATAGTGCATAGAGTAGAAAGAATTTATGCTGTAGATGTCGATATTAGCAGTACTTATTTAAAAGTAAATTCTGAATACGAAGGAGATACAGAACTGATCGCTAAGGTGCAAGTTATGGATCAGTACCCAGCCGATGAAAAGATCGCTATTGGTGACTCCATTACCGACTTAAATATGGGATTGCAAGCTTCTGTTGTCTTTGCACGCTCTCCTTTAGCACAATATTTAGATGAACACCAAAAACCCTATATTCCCTGGAATGATTTTTTACAAATCCGCGATTATTTAGCAAAATCATGGAGTTCAACCCAACAATAGCAGATCCTCGTTTGCAACTAATAGCCACTGCTCGGTATTTTTACCAACAAGGTTGGATGGTAGGAACTGCCGGCAACCTCTCTGCTCGATTAGCTGATGGTAGTTTTTGGATTACAGCTAGTGGTAAATCTAAGGGTGAGTTATTACTCAACGATTTTGTTCTCATTGCTCCAGATGGCAAAATAGAAGTATCAGCCAGGCAGGGGCTACCTTCAGCTGAAACAGCTATTCATCAACTACTTTACCGCCTGTTTCCAGAATCACTTGCTTGTTATCATATACATTCTATTGAGAGCAATTTGGTTTCTCGCTTGGTTGAAGGTGATACTTTACCTTTACCACCGCTAGAAATGCTCAAAGGTTTGGGAGTTTGGCAAGAAAATCCCTGTTGTGTAATACCAATTTTTGCTAATCATATCCAAGTTGCCCAGATTGCTGGTGATATTGAACAACGCTTTGCCGTCACTCCACCGCAAATATCCGCATTACTAATTCGGGATCATGGTTTGACAGTTTGGGCTTGTTCTCTTGAAACTGCTCGTAATTATATTGAGTTATTAGACTACATCTTTCGCTACATGGTTGTCGCCATTCGGTTAGGTATAAATATCTGAATCAGACTAACTATTGACTATGGACTCTTGATTATGAACTAATGGCTAATAATGCTGGAGTGCAAAAATAAGATATTGTTTTGGGTTTTCATGCTCCCTACAAGGGGAAGTTTACTGAGCTTGCAGCAGGTTAGGCAAAATAGCTGTAGGGGTTATAAGTTATGAGTGATGAGTTATGAATTTTTAACTCATCACTTATAATTCATAACTCATTTTCTGTCGCGATCGCTCTTGGGATATTGCCAACAGTTGCCAGTAGCACTGTAAAGGTAGAACCTTCAGATAATTTACTTTTTACAGAAACAGATCCACCACAGCGCAGCAGCAATTGCTGTACTATCGTTAACCCCAACCCAGCACCACCATAATCTTCGGTTGTTGCTGTACGCACACGATAAAACCGATCAAAGATTTTGGGAATTTCGTTTTCGGCAATACCGATACCTGTGTCGCGGAATTCTAATTGGACATAATCACCTTGATTACGGGCACGCACCCATACTTGACCTCCATTAGGGGTAAACTTAAGACTGTTGTGCAACAGATTAATCACAATTTGCCTCAGCTTACCATTGACGCACCAAACAGATGGGAGTTCAGTCGGTACGGTGTAGGCTAGCATAATTCCTTTTTCTTGGGCTACAGGTTGGTAGGTACTGACTACTCCAGGTACTATCTCTGAGAGACGCACCAACTCCAAAGTCGTCCCCTCTAAATTCTGTTCTAACTGCACCAGTTCCAAAAAACCAGTAATCAGGGAGTTTTGCTGATCGCACTGGGTATTTAACATCTGTAAATAACGTTGTCGTTGTGGTGGTTTAAGATTGGGGGAATTTAATAATGAAAGTGCTGTCTTCATGTGCGTCAAAGGTATACGCAGTTCCTGACAGACATTTTTCAGGTATTCATCTTTGAGTTGCTCTTTGTTGTGCAGTTCTTGATTTTGCTGCTCCAACTTATTAGTGCGTACTGTGATGATTTGACGATTAATTTCATCTTGTCGGAGGAGTTGTTTTGCCAACAGTTGATTCATCAGTGCGGCTTGGGGCACGGTTGGACAAATAAAACTAGCAGGTAAAATTGAGGATGATTCTGGTGCGTAGACACCTAGCGGCTTGTCGTTAGACATCGCTTGTTGGATACCATTTAATACTTGCTGAATTACTCTCCCCTCAACAGTAGTTATAATCAGCAACGGCTGGTTTTTATTAGTATTTACCTTCCCTGATGTCTGATTTTTGCGTTTTTTAAGTGGTCGATGAGCCAAAATTAAACTGCAAAACTGGGGCGATAACAC
>CAXUOL010000488.1:2653-5540 GCA_964252435.1 uncultured Nostoc sp. | reverse complement strand
TACAAAAACTGCGTCAGCGAAAAAAGCGCTATCATAAACCCTTTGCTTTAATGGCACGGGATATTGAAATAATTGAACAATATTGTATTGTCAATGCCAAAGAAAAAGAATTATTAACAAGTTCTGCTGCACCAATTGTTTTATTACAGTTGAAAGAAAGAGACGAATTTGGCGAGAGTTTATTTCCTTCTAACTCCTGTACAGACGCGATTAATCGCGTCTCTACTCCTAATTCTTTTCATATTGCATCGTCGGTAGCATCAGGTCAAAATACCCTTGGTTTCATGCTACCTTATACGCCGTTACATCATTTAATTCTGCGGCGGATGAATCGCCCAATTGTTTTAACAAGTGGTAATCTTGCTGATGAACCACAATGTATTGATAATGACGAAGCAAGGGAAAAATTAGGGACAATCGCTGATTATTTTCTTTTGCACAATCGAGAGATTATTAATCGGGTAGATGATTCGGTTGTGCGTGTTATGGGTGATAAAGCTCAAACAATTCGCCGTGCCAGAGGATATGCACCAGCATCAATTATCTTACCACCAGGATTTCACAAAGTACCGCAAATTTTAGCAATGGGCAGTGAGTTAAAAAATACCTTTTGTTTATTGCGTGAAGGAGAAGCAATTTTCTCTCAACATCTAGGAGATTTAAAAAATGCTGCCGCTTTCAACGCTTACCAAGAAACTTTAAATTTATACTTAAATTTATTTGAGCATCAACCAGAAGTAATCGCCATTGATAAACATCCTGAGTACCTCTCAAGCAAACTTGGTAAAGAACTTGCAGACACAAATCAAATCAAAATTTATCCAATTCAACATCATCACGCTCATATCGCTGCTTGCATGGCAGAAAATGGTATTCCTTTAGATTCGCCTCCAATATTAGGTATTGCTTTAGATGGTTTAGGTTACGGTGACGATGGCACACTTTGGGGTGGAGAATTTCTTTTAGCAGATTACCGAAAATTCAAACGACTAGCAACATTTAAACCAGTAGCAATGATTGGTGGAGAACAAGCAATTTATCAGCCTTGGCGTAATACTTATGCTCAATTAGTAACTGCTAACCTTTGGGATGATTGCGAACAAAAGTATACTGATTTAGAAATATTTAAGTTTTTGATAAACAAGCCAATTAAGCTACTCAATCAACTAATAGAGAAAGGAATTAACTCTCCTCCAGCTTCTTCAGTAGGACGATTGTTCGATGCAGTGGCGGCGGCTATCGGTATTTATAGAGATGAATGTAGCTATGAAGGACAAGCTGCGATCGCAATGGAAGCTATAGTAGATGTTAGCAGCTTAAATAATAATAAAGAAACGCTAATATATCCTTTTATTTTTAGCTTTTCAGATAGTATTTATTGTATAGACCCGCGCCCAATGTGGCTAGCCTTGCTCGATGACTTACAGCAGCAGATTCCCCAACCAGTTATGGCTGCGAAATTTCATCAAGGTTTAGCGAATGCCATTGTGGAAATGGTTAGGCATCTTTCTCAAGAAAATCTGATTTATCAGGTAGCTCTAACAGGAGGAGTATTTCAAAATTGTATATTGTTAGAGCAAGTTACCAAACGATTACAAACATTGGGAATAAAAGTACTTACTCACAGCTTAGTTCCAGCTAACGACGGCGGTTTATCTTTAGGACAAGCAGTTATTGCAGCCGCACAATTAATTAGAAGTTAGTGGTTTAGAAGAGAAACTTATTTCACAAAAAGGCACAAAGAAAATAAAAATGTGTTTAGGAATTCCCGGACAAATTATTGAAATTACCAATGTTAATCATAAATTAGCCATAGTTAACATCGGTGGTGTTAAGCGCCAAGTAAATATTGCTTGTATCCTAGATGAACAACATCCTGCCGAAGCTTGTATTGGTGATTGGGTACTAGTACATGTTGGCTTTGCGATGAATAGAATTAATGAAGAAGAAGCGGCGGAAACGTTACAACTGTTTGAAGAATTAGCAGCAGCACAAGCAGGGATTAGTACTTAACAGTACTTACGCACAGGTAACGGAAAAACGAACCACAAAGGACGCGTTCGCGCAGCGTCTCGTCAGAGAAGGACACAAAGGAATAAGAAGAGTTTGAGAGAGTTTTTGCGTAAGTCCTACTTAAATAATAGACTTTTTTCATCTCACGTAGAAGCGCAGAGAGAGAAATAATCTAGAATTCATGCTTTTCTTTCTTTCTTAGCGCCCTTCGCGTCCTTTGCGGTTCGTTAAAAAACTTTCTATCACAGAAGCAAAATTAACAGATACATAAAACTTACTACTCCTCACTCACCATGAAATACGTTGACGAATTCCGCGAACCGGAAAAAGCAGAAACTTTATGCCGCGAAATCGCCAAATTATGCAATCGGCTAGAAAAACCTATCAAAATCATGGAAGTATGCGGCGGACATACCCACTCCATATTTAAATACGGAATCGAAGAAATATTACCCCAAACCATCGAACTAATTCATGGGCCTGGTTGTCCAGTATGCGTTATGCCAAAAGGGAGATTAGATGATGCGATCGCCATCTCTCAAAATCATAACGTCATTTTTGCCACCTTTGGCGACGCAATGCGAGTTCCCGGTTCCAAAACGAGTTTACTGCAAGCCAGGGCAGAAGGTGCAGACATCCGTATGGTCTACTCTCCCCTAGATAGCCTACAAATTGCCAAAGATAACCCCGACAAAGAAGTAGTTTTCTTCGCATTAGGCTTTGAAACCACAGCCCCCAGCACCGCCTTCACCATTTTGCAAGCCGCAGCCGAAAAAATTCATAACTTTAGTATGTTTTGCAATCACGTCCTCGTGATTCCCGCCCTCAAAGCATTATTAGATAATCCCGACTTGCAACTAGATGGATTTGTTGG
>CAXUOL010000488.1:0-2553 GCA_964252435.1 uncultured Nostoc sp. | reverse complement strand
AACCTGAATATGCCCAATTTGATGCCGAACTTAAATTTACCATTCCTAACCTCAAAGTAGCCGACCATAAAGCTTGTAAATGTGGAGAAATTCTCAAAGGAGTCTTAAAACCTTGGGAGTGCAAAGTATTCGGTACAGCTTGCACGCCAGAAACGCCAATCGGTACTTGTATGGTATCTTCCGAAGGTGCTTGTGCAGCCTATTACAAATACGGGCGACTCTCCACCATTGCCAAAAGAACAATCCCCCAAAAACCAAAAATAACTCAAGAACCCCTCCCCGCCTGCGGCTTCTCCTCAGACTAATAATACTCCGCGTACCTCTGCGCTTCCCTCTGCGTTCCTTTGCGTTAAAAAAAAAGTTTAATATGAATATTTCCCCCATAAACCCAATACAAAATCTCCTATTTCAAAAAATAGAAAAAGTCCGTCGTCGCCAAAGTAAAGTGCAAGACACTCATATAACTCTCGCACATGGTAGCGGTGGTAAAGCCATGCGTGATTTAATAGATGATATCTTTGTCAGCAATTTTGATAACCCAATTCTCTCACAACTAGAAGACCAAGCCAGCTTCAACTTAGCCCCTCTCCTCCAACAAGGAGACAGACTCGCATTTACAACAGATTCTTATGTTGTAGACCCCTTATTTTTTCCCGGTAGTGATATAGGAGAATTAGCCATCAACGGTACAGTTAATGATTTAGCTGTCAGCGGCGCTAAACCTTTATATTTAACTTGTAGCGTAATTTTAGAAGAAGGATTACCTGTCGAAACCTTACGCCGTATCGCAGCCAGTATGAACACAGCCGCAAAAGAAGCTGGTATTCAAATTGTCACTGGTGACACAAAAGTTGTACATCGTGGTGCTGCCGATAAACTCTTTATTAATACTGCTGGGATTGGTATCATCCCGCGAGGAGTTAACATTTCTGCTCATAACATTAAACCTGGAGATACAATAATAATTAATGGTGAAATAGGCAATCATGGAACAGCAATTTTAATTGCCCGTGGCGAATTAGCTTTAGAAACTAATATTGAAAGTGACTGTCAACCATTACATAGTTTAGTAGAAACTATTCTCCATGTATCTCCTCAAATTCATGCTATGCGAGATGCTACACGCGGTGGTTTAGCTACAGTACTAAATGAATTTGCCCTCAGTTCCGATGTGGGAATTCGTCTTTTTGAAGAATCTATCCCAGTGCGTGAAGAAGTCAACGGAGTTTGCGAAATTCTTGGTTTAGACCCATTGTATTTAGCTAATGAAGGTAAGTTAGTTGTGGTGGTTCCAAAAAAGAATGCTAATAATGTTTTATCAGCTATGAAATCCCACCCAGCAGGCAAAGATGCTTGTATTATTGGCGAAGTTATTACCTCACCCCCAGGTATTGTTTTATTAAAAACAGTTTTTGGTGCTGAAAGGATTGTTGATATGTTAGTAGGCGACCAATTACCACGAATTTGTTAATCTTTAATAGATTTTATAGTATGCACGAACTTGGAATTACCCAAAATATTGTGGCAATTGTGACTGAACACGCTAAAGGTGTAAAAGTGCAGCGAGTTTTATTAGAAATCGGTAAACTTTCAGCCATTATGCCCGATGCTATCCGATTTTGTTTTGATATTTGCACTCAAGGTACAGTTTTAGCAGGGGCGACATTAGAAATTTTGGAAATTCCCGGTTTAGCAAAATGTCGTCAATGCGGTACAGAAATTGCTCTAGATAAACCATTTGGTATCTGTAACTGCGGAAGCGCACAATTAGATTTAATTACTGGTGAAGAACTGAAAATTAAAGAAATAGAAATAGAGGAATTATGTGTGTAACCTGCGTTTGTTCTGATGATGGTGAAACTAAAATTACCAATTTAGAAACAGGTGAAACTGAACATAATAGTCATCATCATACTCACACTTTACCAGATGGGAGTATCATCACTCATTCTCACAGTCATGATACTCATACAGAAGCGTCTCAAGTTCATGCCAAAATACACAACACAACGATTTCCTTAGAACAGGATATTTTGGCGAAGAATAACTTGATAGCTGCCCAAAACCGGGGATGGTTTAAAGGTCGAAATATTCTCGCCTTAAATTTAATGAGTTCTCCCGGCGCTGGCAAAACAACTCTTTTGACACGAACCATTAATGATTTAAAACATCAATTATTTATCAGTGTCATTGAAGGCGACCAAGAAACTGCTAATGATGCCAAAAAAATTAAAGAAACAGGTTCTAAAGTCATCCAAATCAATACCGGAACAGGCTGTCATTTAGATGCATCAATGATAGACAAGGGTTTACAACAACTGAATCCGCCACTGAATTCAGTTGTGATAATTGAAAATGTCGGAAATTTGGTTTGTCCAGCCTTATTTGATTTAGGAGAACTTTTCAAAGTCGTGATTCTCTCAGTCACAGAGGGAGAAGATAAGCCGATAAAATACCCGCATATATTCCGTGCTAGCGATATCATGATTCTCACTAAAATTGATTTACTGCCTTATGTAGATTTTGATGTGCAAAAGTGCATAGAATATGCTA
>CAXUOL010000487.1:0-5542 GCA_964252435.1 uncultured Nostoc sp. | reverse complement strand
CTTCAAGGTAAGACAGAATTGCCCAAAAGCTTCTGGTGGTGGTAAGTGGGGTTGCAGCGCCCCTTGAGTAGCCACAATCGCCATATTTGTCATTTGTCCTTTGTCATTTGTCCTTTGTTCTTGGTTTGTTTCTAATGACAAATGACTAATGACCAATGACTCTTGATTTTTGAGCAAATCTGCCAATACCTGCATTTGACCCCAACTCATCTCTGTTTCCGGGTCAAATGGTTCGTAAGGAGAAGCCTCAGTGGTGGGGTAAAAATGTACTGTTTGCCATCCCATTGCCTCCAGTTGTGCGTAAACGCGTCCAGCTTCTTCCAGAGTGGCGCAAACCACAAACAAATCCTTGCCCGTAGCCTGCGCCAATGCCGAAGCCACCAAACCCTTGGGTAGTCGAGGAACGCCATTTAACCGCAATTCTTGTTGTCGGTTTAGCTTAGAAATAAATTCAGTAGTGAGCGGCGATCGCGCTAAGGCACGCACAATAGAAGAAAATGACATAAGTACTACTAGCGATGGGAGTCTTTGTGGGTCAGCAAATCTTGAGGCAGTTTATGTCAACCATTTTAAAAGTGTTAACAGCTTTCTTATTCCTTCAGTGGAAGAATAATGCACAGTGACTCATAAACTTAAGAACTATAACTACTACTTTGTATATAGTCAAAGTATTTATCGAAGCACCTTTAATACTAGATACTAGGGATTGAGCTACGTTTGCTCTGATAAGCGGCAATTTTAAACATGTCCTCCATCACTTTTGAAATTTTAATCATTTTGGTGCTAATTATTGCCAATGGCGTGTTTTCTATGTCTGAGATGGCGATTGTCTCGGCACGGAAAGTAAGGTTACAGCAGCTTGCCAATCAAGGAGATGCCAAGGCAAAGGCAGCATTGAAATTAGCGGAGTCTCCAAATCATTTCCTGTCAACCGTTCAAGTGGGTATTTCCCTGATCGGTATTCTAACTGGTGCTTTTGGAGGAGCAACAATTGCCAACCGACTGGCAGTCTATGTGCGACTTGTACCTTTGTTAGCACCTTATAGTGAACCGATATCTTTTGGAATAGTGGTTTTGAGCATTACCTATTTCTCACTCATTGTTGGCGAATTAGTACCAAAGCGTCTGGCATTAAACAACCCAGAAAGAATTGCATCGAATGTAGCTATTCCAATGCGTGCCTTATCAGCGATCGCTTCGCCAATGGTATATCTCTTAAGTGCTTCTACAGATTTGATCCTGCGAGTACTGGGAATTACAGCTTCTACCGACCCGCAAGTCACCGAAGAAGAAATTAAAATTTTAATTGAGCAAGGCACTGAGGCGGGAACCTTTGAGGAAGCTGAACAGGATATGGTAGAGCGAGTCTTTCGTTTAGGCGATCGCCCTGTCAGTTACTTAATGACACCCCGTCCTGATATTGTTTGGCTAGACTTAGACGACTCTGCCGAAGAAAATCGCCAAAAAATGGTTGATAGTGCCTATTCTCGCTATCCAGTTTGTCAGGGGGGACTTGACAATGTGCTGGGTGTTATCCCTGTCACCGACTTATTAGCCAGGAGTTTCCGAGGGGAATCACTAGACTTGACTATCGGATTACGACAGCCTGTATTTGTGCCAGAAAGCACCCGTGGCTTAAAAGTTTTGGAATTGTTCAAGCAAACTATCACTCACATGGCGTTGGTAGTGGATGAATACGGCGTAATTCAAGGATTAGTCACTCTCAACGACATCATGAGTGAAATCGTGGGTGACGTTCCTTCAACGGATGGACAAGATCAGCCACAAGCTGTACAACGCGAAGATGGTTCCTGGCTTTTGGATGGGATGTTGCCTGTAGAGGAGTTTTTGGAACTTTTTGGTATGGAAGAGTGGGAATCTGAGGAACGCGGCAGTTATCAAACATTAGGCGGTTTTGTGATCACCCATCTAGGTCGTATTCCTGCCGCAGCAGATCATTTTGAATGGCAAAGTATGCGAATTGAAGTGATGGATATGGATGGTAATCGCGTTGATAAGGTGCTAGTCGTACCGAAGGCAGTTAAATCAGTAGATACGAAAAAATCTGATTAGGATTGGGCATTGGGCAAAACAGTTCCGTTAGCGGTAGCGGGGCGTTGAGCCAGAATAGTAGGTTGGGTTGAGCGACAGCGAAACCCAACAAAGCCTTGATAATGTTGGGTTTCATTCCTCAACCCAACCTATGCCTAATCAACATCAGACAATTGAATTATGGATGACTATATTAAACGAAGAATTAAGGAAAATCTGAAAATTTCAATTAGAAATTTTTTTAAAAATCAAAAAGTAAAAAATTACCAAGTATTAGATGATATTTTTCCTAAATAAAGACGAATACGTTCTCTGATAGGTGGATTAGAAACAAGTCTAGGAACAACTTTTTGGGAACCTCTAGCTAAAACATTAGCTGAAATCAATGGATTTAAAATTATCCAAGATAAGATATTAGTTCCAACTGAGTTTCCTCCAGCTTTGCAGAATGAATTGGATAAATTAGTTTATGAACGCGAAAATAAGCCTAATAACAGGAGAGTTTCAACAAAAGAATGTATAGAGAGACTAAGAAACGCCGCAGCAAAAACCAATCCTCAAGACATTGCCGCCTACATGTATAAATCTCCTCCAACCGGAACTGGAGTTGATATTCATTTGTCTAAAGATGGAATTGAATATCTTTTTGATCTAAAAACTGCACAGCCAAATCTAGCTGGTTTTCAAACATTTAACAAACAAATGCTACAGTGGTATGCGTATAGACTTGCTAAAAATACAAATGCTAAGTTAGAACCTCGTATTGCTATTCCTTTTAATCCTTTTACCAAATCTTGGTATGAAATACAAAAAGGTAAGTTATCTAGTTCTCCTCTAGATATTTCTCAAGATATATGGGTTGAAAATGAATTTTGGGATTTTTGTTCTGGAAGTGAAAACACATTTGAGCAATTAAAAGCAATTTTTGTTGAGTTAGGACAAGAAAACTTTGCCGCAGAATTTAGTGATATTTTTTACCAAAATTAGTTTAAATATCAAGAATACTTAGCAACTCTTTAGCTACATACTCAACAACAGGTACAGGAACAGCATTACCAAACTGTTTTCTGGCAATATCATCTTTTTCGTGATACTCAAAATTTGTCGGAAAACCTTGTAATTTACAAGAGTGTTTTGCCATGATTGGGATAAAATTTTTCTGTTTATAAATTTTTTCTAAGAAAACATTTTTATACTTCTCTGGATGACTAGCATGAATTGATGCTGTTGCTATGTAGTCTTTAGCACCAGTAGCAGTTAAAGTTGGTACAATATCAGCAGTAGGTAAAATAATTCTATAAATATCATTAATACCTGTCATATTTTTAGAATTAACAAATTCATACTTATTATCAGCAGTTAATCGGAATATTCCTTTTTCGACTAGTTCATTTAATTCATTTATCTCTATATCACATACTATTTGTTTAAAATTATCAAAAGATAAGGGATTACCATCTTTCTCTCCATATTTTTTACTTCTTCTATGTTTTAGAAGAGTTAAGCAAATCATTTTTTCTCTATCACTGGTTTCTATAATATCCCAAGAGTGAATTGTTGTATGTCCATTTCTTAAATCAGAAAAAATGAAGAAATCATTTAATTCATCATCTTTTTGAAATCTAGTTCTTGATGGTGGAATCATACCTTTAAATAAGGTATGTCGATCTAACTTGATTTTTTCAATAACTTTTGCAGATTTAATATCATCCAATATATCGAAAACTTTTGGATGAATGTTCAAAGGAATAGGAAATTTATAGTCTTGGTATTTTTCTACATCATTTCTAATTCCAACAATAAAAACTCTCTCTCTATTTTGAGGTAAACCAAAATCATAAGCATTGAGGACTTTCCATTTAACACAATATCCTATGCTTTCCAATTCATGTACAATTAGTTCCAAATTATCTATATTTTTCGGGCTTGCTAATCCACTGACATTTTCAAATATAAAAGCTTTAGGTTTATTTTTATTGATTAGTCGAATTACATCAAACCATAACTTTCCTCTTGGATCTTCAAATCCCTTTAAACGACCTGCGACTGACCAAGGTTGACACGGAACACCACCAACCACTATGTCAACCCCAGAGGGAAGTTCACTAATTTTTGTTATATCTCCTAATTCAATTTCATCTTTGTTTAAGTAGCTGATAAAATTTTGTTGATAAACTTTTATAGCTTGTTTGTCTATTTCAGAATAGCCTAAGCATTGACCACCTAGTTTTTGTAAAGCAATTCTAAATCCACCAATCCCAGCAAATAGATCGATGAAAGCAAATTTATTTTGATAAGTTACTAACTGTAGAGGTAATTCTATTTGTTTGGAATTTTGCGAAAATACAGATTTCATTTTTGTTAGCCAACTTGATTAACTAACTATTGATATGTAGAAACTTAGTATATCATCAAATATACTAAGTTTCTAATCCTTAACTCTGAGACAATCGTTTCACCTCTGCACCTGCCAGCAACTGATGGGCTTGTTCCAAAAGTTGAGGAATTTTATCGGCGTGGGGATTGCGGGCGAGAGATTGCCGCAAGTCTAATTCATCTAGCCGATCGGCTTTGTTACCAGGGAACCAGTGGCTGGCATTACCAAGCAGGTTGTAGCGCATTTTGGCATACTCTACCAGATCGTAGGCGATCGCTAAATTCCGCAGCCACAAAATCACCCGAATATTTACCTCACCAGGAGTTTCGTCAAAGGTTGGTAGATTTGTTTCCCAGGATTTTACCCAATCTTCTCCCAAAGTAGCGATCGCTTCTTCTTCCAACCTTACTAAAATTGGTGGCAAAATTTCTGATGCTCGATCTATTAATTCTAAAGTCTTCAGGTGTTCATCAAAATTATCTGGTTTTGCTGCTCCTAAACTTAGTGTATGTACCTCTTGATGACTCAAACAAAACAAATCATTAAACACCATTGGACTCAACGGGGCGCAAAGATTTACTAACTTTTGTGGAGGTTTATATAACAAACCTCCTTTATCAGAAGGGCTAATAATAAACACCCCCATATCGTGGCGTTTAGCTGCTTCGATTGCCGCCCAATTCCATTGATTAATGTAGTACCAGTGCAGGTTCACGTAATCAAATTGAGTGGTGTTAATTGTCTGCACAATCATATCTGTCGAGCCGTGTGTGGAAAAGCCAATAAATCTAACTTTTCCCTCTGCTCGCAACTGCTGTGCTACTGACAAACAGCCACCGGGACGGATGCTGTCATCTAACGACTCAGGATGATTAATGCCGTGCAACCCTAAAAGGTCAACATAATCTAGCTGGAGATTTTTCAAAGATTGTTCAAATGTCTCCCGAAATTCTTTCGCATCTGCCTTTGGGTTGATTTTGGTCTGAACAATCAATTTTTCGCGGGGAAACTTGGGCAATATTCTCCCCAATTGCATTTCAGAAGTGCCATAACCACGGGCAGTTTCAATATGATTAATCCCAACCTCAACTGCCCTTCTAATAGTCGCTTCCA
>CAXUOL010000486.1:0-5547 GCA_964252435.1 uncultured Nostoc sp. | reverse complement strand
AGGGGGGATCAAGAGGTGCTGAAAATCACAGCTAACCACTTTTCAAACAACCTCTAAGCAAATACCTCAAATAGATGTATTTCCTATCCAGCGATCGCAACTATCTGCCGTTTCCAACACCACGAAGAAACCCCGTCTCTTTAAGCAGCAGCCGTAGTTCTGCGTCACGAAGTTTCGTGGGTAAAGAGGCGATGAATCGCGCCTCTACAACGCAAATAATTGGGAGTATTTCATGTAGTGTATTCGGCGTTAATCTTCACGTAGTCATAACTCAAATCACAACCCCAAGCTTTACCGACACCATAACCATTGCCAACATTAACGGAGATTAACACCGTATCCTGTTGCAGATAAGCACCCACCGATGCTTTTTTCAAATAAGTACTTGCTGCTGCACGGTCAAATTGTAGAGGTTGTCCATTTTCTAACATTAAGAAATTTCCTAGCTTAATTTGCAGGTTTTCTTGCTCAAAGGGCACACCTGCACGTCCGGCGGCGGCGGCGATGCGTCCCCAATTTGGATCGCGTCCAAAGATTGCAGATTTAACTAAGGATGAACCAGCGATGGTTTTGGCTATTTGTCGGGCTGAGATTTCATCATGGGCCCCTGTGACTTCCACTTCAATAAGACAGGTTGCGCCTTCACCATCACGAGCGATCGCCTTGGCTAAATGCTGGCAAACTGCTGTTAACATCGCCTCTAATTTCTCTGCTTCTGCGCCCCATTCTATAATTGCTGGGGTGCGAGATTGACCGTTTGCCAAGGCAATTAAGCTGTCGTTGGTGCTAGTATCACCATCCACGGTAATAGAATTAAAGCTTCTATCAGCTGCCCTTGCTAACATCTGTTGCCAAAGGTGAGGCGAAACCACAGCATCACAAGTCACAAATGCCAGCATGGTTGCCATATTGGGGTGAATCATGCCGGAACCTTTGGCAATGCCGCCAATTCGTACCGGGCGATCGCTTATAGTTGTCTCTAAAGCAATGGATTTTGTTACCAAGTCTGTAGTGATAATCGCCCCAGCAGCCGCATCTGAGCCTGTTTCTGATAGTGCTGCTACTACCTTGGGAATCCCGCTTCGCAAAGCATCCATCTTAATTCTTTGACCAATCACACCAGTGGAAGCCAACAACACAGATTCAGACGAAATGTTTAGAGCTTGGGCTATTGCCATAGCAGATTCTAGGGTATCAAGATAGCCTTGAGTTCCTGTAGCGGCGTTTGCTTGTCCAGCGTTGCAGAGGATGGCACGAGCGCTTTGTTTGGCTTGCAAGCGTTGGCGACAATATTCTACGCAGGCAGCTTTCACTTGGCTGGTGGTGAACACACCCGCTGCGATCGCTTCTACTTCTGAGAATATCAATGCTAAATCTGGCAACCCCGAAGGTTTTAATCCTGCGGTAATTCCCGCCGCCTGATACCCCCTTGGTGCTGTGATACCACCTGTTATTTCTTGCCAATCTGCCATTATTCTTCACTCTAAACTATCAGGTTGGATAGGTCAATTTGTGCTTTACAAAAGTGCTGAGTTAGGAGAGACGCGATTAATCGCGTCTGTACAGGAGTTAGGAGTTAAGAGTTATTAGTTTTCCCTACTTCTCCATTCCCCAGTCCCTTTTATTTGCTGATGGCAATAATAATGCACCAGTTGGCGATTAGCATAATTGTTTTTACCTTTCTTATGACGAAAAACAAAAACAAAAAAAGAGAGCCACTTGGGTTGCTCTGTAGATCGTTAGGATACATCGACCCCCTAATCACTATGATTTACTTTTTAAGGGTTAATACTTATTTATTGAGATTATTTCTAAAAGTTTTTGAATTTTAACCGTAAATACCACGAAAATAAAATAAAAAAGAGAGCTACTTAGGCAGCTCTCCAGATCATCAGGGTGCATCTACTTACCACAGCATATCATTTTACGTATGAGGGTTGTCACCAGTTTTGATATGAAGATTGTGTGAAGCAAGACCGGGAAAACACTTATTTGGCGATGCAAGTTTTTTTGATTTGCTGTCTTCTGCGATCGCGTAATCATTACCACCAGCAGTTATTAGCTTGCAAGTTTTTTTTGTTCAATCAGATTGACATTCATGATTTTTCATCCCCTTGATGCTTGCAATTTTACATCTTTTAGGGAATGAAACAGCCTTGCGCAAGCGGGGAGAGGAGCTAAAGTTTCTACTCAGCACGGGCTAAACGCCCCGTTATCCATGTACAGCACTTTGCTATAACTATCTTGTTAAGTGCTGCATTTTTCCTATCTTCTGACTTGAAAGTGGGTTTAGGGGTGTAAGGGTGTGGGGTGTAGGGGAAAGCCAGATTTTCATGCAAGGCTTTTGAAATTTTTTCATCGGGACTGCCTCCTTTAAGGATATCTTCTGCTACCTCCACCCACTACACCAATTTTGTGGCGATAGGAGAGTTCCGCACCGAACCAACCAGAAGCACTGGTTAGTGTACCGACAACAAGCGAGATTAACAGTCCCCAAGGTAGTATTTTGGATTCAGCGTCGCCCAAGCGTAGGAGGAAGTTAACGAGTGATAAAACTAGTATAGAAACGTTAAGTATCAAATGCGTCCAACCGGCGGTGCGCTTACGGACTCGTTCAATTTTCACAAAGTCGCTCAGACCGATCGCAGATGCAAGGATACCTCCAGCTAATCCAAGTCCGATTAACCATAGCGAAGCCCTAGCCCAAAAGAAATCGCCAGTTAACCAGTAACCAATGTCACTACCCAAGGCGGCGGCTAAAAAGGCTATGGGAAAGATCACACTCAATGGGTGTAGGGGATGTCCAGCGATCGCAACTGTACTGGGTACACCAGTATCACGATACTCACTATCGTTACTTTCAATAACTGGTGGAATATTTGGGAAAGGTGTTGAACCTGTTTGCGTTGTTTCTGTAGTTTCCATTATTAGTATCCTGAGTTTATGAACGTTACATTTTTAAGCTGAAGGAATTTTTTCCACATAAGCTTCAGCCTGTAGAATTAGTTTGCCTACTTCTACTTTTAGTTGATTGACTTGCAAACTTATGCCATCTAAATCAAAGTTACTTAGATTTAAAATTTCGCTAGTTTGATCTATCAAAGCTTTTGTCAAATCTGGCGATATTTCCTCACTTTCGCCATACTCAATATTTTCCAAAGCAACACTTTTTCCATTGCTGCTAATTTTGGGGACTGCGGAAAAAGCAACTTGCTGATTTTCACCAGTTTCTACTATTTTGATGCTGGCATTTAGTGCTACTTTCCCATCACCCGGTAATCGAAAATCTACATCTTGAGGTTCAATTGTCTTCAGTTGTCCTTGCAGTTGCGTAGGCGTAGCCCGCCGTAGGCATCGCACATATTCGGAGTTGAAAGCACGATTGATATCAGCTTCGGTTAACACAACCTGTGTATGAGCTTCAGTCGGTTTAGTGAGTTCAATTTTGCCAACAGCCACACTTAGAGGATTAATGGCAACACTAGTCATTTGCATTTCCAATTCCTTCATGCGGAGGTCTTTCTGCATCACCAAACCTTCACCTTCAATCGTGACTTCATCCACCTCTCCCTGAACCAGTTTTAGCGGGTCTGTCTTGATGTCTACATCTAAATTTTCTACTTCATCTAATTGACTAGATAATCCTATTTCTGCCGCTTTATTGAGCGCTTGCTCTCCTAATCCAGGATTGTCTGGCATTATGTTAAGTTAACTCCTAATTTAAAGTACATCCTTGAGTAAATTTAATAAACTAACAGCAGAGTTTTATCTATCTGGCGATGGAATATAGATTTAAATGTTGTCTATCTAATTTCAATTTTCAATTTTCCCTGTGTACCCCTTTCATCCTTTATTACCTCTGCACTTGGAGCGATTTGTTATAAAATTGACACAAACCCAATATTTCGGTTGAGTTCTTCTGACTGCTGGAACTTTTTTATACAATGCTCTCAGAACGTTTTACCGCAGCCCTTACCTACGCCACCGAACTACACGCTAACCAAGTTCGTAAAGGTTCGGGTGTCCCTTATGTTGCCCATTTATTAGGTGTCACCAGTATTGCTTTAGAATACGGGGCAAATGAAGATGAAGCGATCGCAGCCCTCTTACACGATGCGATCGAAGACCAAGGTGGTGCTGCAACACGAGAAGAAATTCGCCGTCGCTTTGGTGACAATGTAACGGCAATTGTAGACGGTTGTACTGACGCTGATACAACTCCAAAACCCCCTTGGCGACAGCGCAAGGAGGCATATATTGCTCATATTCCTACAGCTTCCCCATCAGTACTACTTGTGTCATTAGCTGATAAACTTTACAATGCCCAGTCTATTCTCAAAGATTATCGCATTTTGGGCGAATCACTTTGGGAACGTTTTCATGGGCGTAAAGAAGGTACTCTTTGGTATTATCGAGCGCTTGTAGATGCCTTTAAAAAGACTGAAAGCACTGTAATCATTGAGGAATTAGAACGGGTGATTTCGCAAATTGAGGTGTTAGCATCTAAATAAAAATTTTATTTATCCAGAAGTAGATAAAAGATTTATTAGAACTAGATAAATAGCTTTTTTACAAACACGAGATAGTCATGTCTCTCACGAATAAATTTTGGCTTTTAGGTTCTCTCTCTAGATAAAAAATCTTTCTCTCGGTAGATAGGTGTACTGACATTATTCTGGATGGTAAGTTACCAATATGACAATAGTAAGAAAAAACACCCTAAATCCAACTGTAAATCCTTCTGTCAGTCCTCCAGGAAACTTGGCAGAAAAGTATATGGAAGCAGAGCGTATGCATGATGTTCTGCTTTTACTGCAAAACTTGGTTAACAGTGAAGAGGCCACTGTGAAACTAATTTTAGATTGTCTTTATGATGTTGGCTCAGTCAATCTGATCAATCAAAAGCTTCGCCTGAAACCCTTAAATAGGGTGATGAAATTAATTGCCCGAATGTCTAAACCAGTTTTTAGAACCTTAGCTTTAAATTGGTTTAAAAAGAACTGTCCCCAACTGATTACTAATTGGCTACACACGCAAGTCTCGTTTGAAAAGCCCCAAAAGACATCCGAACAAGTAGCTATTGAAGTTGTACAACTGGAACCTTATGCTATACCACAGACAGAAAGTCTGAGCCAAGAGATTAAAAATCTGCGCTATCAGGTGAGATGGCTAGCTGGAATTTCAATAATTGCGATCGCTGTTTTAGTAGTAAAAGCCACTTGGTTAAACTGAAACCTATGAATGATGAATGATGAATGATGAATGATGAATTATGAATTATGAATTATGAATTATGAATATTATGCCTCTGCCCAAACCGATCTTGGAGGATATAGAAATACACTTGCTCTTGGAGGGTGTGTATCAGTACTACGGTTATGACTTTCGCAATTATGCTCTTTCCTCACTCAAGCGCCGTATTCAGGGCTTCATGCAATTAGAAGGGGTAGCAAATATTTCTGCATTGCAAGAGCGGTTACTGCACAATCGTCCCTATTTAGAAAGATTTTTGCTTGCTCTGACGGTGAATGTAACATCAATGTTTCG
>CAXUOL010000485.1:0-5554 GCA_964252435.1 uncultured Nostoc sp. | reverse complement strand
AAAACAGCTTGCGTAGTAAAAATCACCTCCTCAAAACTTTTCAGACATCCTCTAACGAGCAAGGCAAATATTTAGGGATAATTGCTAAGTTAGATTATCTTTGCGAATTGGGAATTAATGCAATTGAATTAATGCCAGTTAATGAGTACCCTGGTGATTATAACTGGGGCTATAAAGTTCGCCACTTCTTTGCTACAGAATCTAGTTACGGTTCAACAGAAGATTTAAAGCGGTTGATTGACGAGTGTCATGGTAGAGGCATTCGCGTCTTTATGGATGGAATTTATAATCACACAGATGAAGAATGCCCTTTAATACTAATTGACCGAAATTACTGGTACTACGAACACAAGCATTATCCTGAAGACCCAGATAATTACTGGGGGCCAGAGTTTAACTATGATAATTACAACAAAAACTTAAATATTAAACCTGCATGGGAATACATCAGCGATGTAGTAAAATTTTGGATTCAGGAGTATCACATTGATGGAATTCGCTTTGATGCAGTGCGGCAATTGGCTAACTTTGAATTTCTCAACTGGCTGACTAACGAAGCGAAAAACTATGCTGCACCTAAACAGTTTTACAATATTGCTGAACACATTCCCGATACAAACACTGTAGTCAGACCAGATGGCCCATTAGATGCTTGTTGGCATGAGAGTTTTCGGTACTTTCTAATTCCATATATTTGTGGTAAATCATTTGAATTAGAACAACTCAAGCAGATTTTAGATCCCAAACAGCAGGGTTATGCGATCGCAACCAATGTAATTAATTATTTGGCAACTCACGATCGCGAACGTCTATTACGAGAATTAGGCAACTGCGGCATCTTTGACGCAGCCGCATTTGAACGAGCTAAGTTAGCAGCTGCTGTGTTAATGACAGCGATGGGTATACCGATGCTGTGGATGGGAGAAGAGTTTGGTGAATATCAGCAAAAAAGCGAAGATGTGACTAAGCCGCGCAAGATTAATTGGTCTTTATTGTCAAGCGACCAAAATCATGATTTATTTAAGTATTATCAAAAGCTGATTGCTCTACGCCAGCAAACTCCAGCTTTGCAAAGTGACAATATTAAGTTTTTCTATGAAAATGCAGCTGAGAAAGTGCTGGCTTACACCCGTTGGGATGAGCAGAATTCTCATGTCGTCATCGTGGTAAATTTCTCCGACCAAAATCTAAATCAATATAAAATTTCAGGCTTCCCAACTGCTGAGTATTGGTGGGATTGGGTTAGCAATCAAGAAGTGAAACCTGGAGAGGATGGTTTAGTTATTGACTTGCCAAATTATACAGCTAAGATATTTGTTTTGGATTAGACAGTAATGTAGTCTGTGGCTCGTAGGTGTCAAAAGTTTGTAAATACATTGTTGAGGTAGTGCGTTCACCGGAGGTGTTGGCGCAGCCATCGCTCGTAAAACAAACTGCTTGCGTTGGTGGTTGTGGGAGCAACAGCCAACAGCAAATAAAATAATATCATGTCCCATTGGATAAGCCCAAAACCCAGATGTAGAGACGCGATTTATCACGTCTTGAAAGACCAATCATCTACACCAATAACCCTTAACCCAACCGTATTGTAGACATAACACCATCTGCGAACAAGGCGTTGGACAATATTAAATATTAATAAGAGGCTTTATGGTAATTGTTGACAATTTGCGCTTCCCTTTGACGCTGTTCACAGCACTAGGCTGCGGGCTGGTGGCTGGCGTCTTCTTTGCCTTCTCGACTTTCGTGATGAATGCCCTTGCACGACTCCAGCCAAAGGAGGGCATTATCGCCATGCAATCCATCAATATCACCGCAATCAATCCATTGTTCATGTTGGCACTCTTCGGAACGGCTGTGGCTTGCATTTTTCTAGCGGTTTCCTCGGTGTTAAAGTGGCATCAACCTGGTGCTGCCTACTTGCTTATCGGTAGCTTGCTCTATCTCATTGGCACCGTTCTAGTGACGATCGCCTTCAATGTGCCGCTAAATGATGCGTTAGCGATCGCCAAACCGGATAGCACTGAAGGCGCGAACCTATGGGCTAAATACCTGACTAATTGGACGTTCTGGAACCATGTTCGGACAATAGCGGCACTTGCAGCAGCACTTATACTCGCACTCTGCGATCGCACGGTGAGATAGAAATGATGAATATGTATGATACCCTTTGCTCGGCAAAATGAAGCTATATGAGTATTCAAGCAGCATACGATAATTGGTCAGCCACATACGATGCTGACGAAAATCTGACGCGCGATCTCGATCAAACCGTCACCAGAGAAACCTTGATGGGTTTGAGGTGTAAATCAGTCGTGGAAATTGGCTGTGGCACAGGTAAAAATACGCTTTTGCTTTCACAAATTGCTCTGAAAGTTTGTGCGATCGATTTTTCAGCACAGATGATCGAAAAGGCGAAAGAGAAAGTAAGGTCTGCTAATGTGGTGTTTATTACAGAAGACATTACCAAGCAATGGACTTGTCGCAATGAATCTGCCGATTTGGTCACTTGTAATCTTGTTCTAGAACATATCGAAGACCTCAGTTTGATATTTTCAGAAGCATCTCGTGTCTTAGTCAAAGGAGGATACTTCTTCATCTGTGAGCTTCATCCATTCAAGCAATATCAAGGAACAAAAGCTAATTTTCAAAGACAGCAAGAGTTCATTAAAATTCCTGCATTTGTGCATCATCTATCAGATTTTTTTTACACAGCGAAAGTTCATGGCTTCCTACTTGAAGATTTCAAAGAGTGGTGGCACGAACAAGATCAAAAGAAACCACCGAGACTTGTGTCAATCTTGTTTAGAAAGTAAAGAAAATTTGGGCTGGGTTTCAGCTAGTGCAATCTTTGCAAATAAAAATCCCCAGAATTTGCTACTGCTTGAATTGAGGAGCGATGTCTACGATGGGCTATGCCTACGTTCACCAGATTCCACCATGTCTGCAAACCATGTCCGACCGATGATAGACCTATAGGACTTACGCAAGAACCGTCTGAAACTCTAATAACTTCGTGTCCTTTGCGCCTTTGCGGTTCGTTTTTTCATGATTTTGCATAAGTCCTGACCTAAAAAAAGAACAACTGTTATTGAATAATGAGTAACAGCGTTATGCAGCGCTCAAAATAGACTAGTGATGGAAGATGGGCGACTAATTATGGAATTTACAAAACAAGTAGAGAAAATTTCTGTGAGCGCTGACAATTGCTTAACATCAGAATTCTCGAAAAAGATTCATCATTCATTAACACAGCGAGATGCTCAGTTTATTGAATTATTGATGCCTGTATGGGAATGGTTTTACCGTTATTACTTTCATGTAAAAACTGACGGATGGCATCACATACCAACAACAGGGAAAGTACTACTGGTTGGCTCTCATAATGGGGGAATGGCTTCTCCAGATTTAATAATGATGATGTACGATTGGTTTTCTAGATTTGGAACCGAGCGTTTAGTGTATGGTCTAATGCACCCTTCCGCTTGGAAAGTCAGTCCAGAAATAGCAGGATTAGCTCAGAAATTCGGAGCAATTGTTGCACATCCCAAAATGGCTAGTGCGGCTTTCGATCAAGGTGCTAGCGTTTTGGTATATCCTGGAGGACAATATGATATGTTTCGTCCTCATAGCCAACGCCATAAAATTCATTTTGCCGGTCATCAGGGCTTTGTCAAACTGGCTTTAAAACAAGAAGTTCCAATTATTCCTGTAATTTCGGTAGGCGCTCACGATAGCTTGATAGTCTTATGTGATTGCTATGATTTCGTCAAACAATTGCATCAGTGGGGATTGCCGTGGTTATATCAAATAGACCCTGGAGTTTTCCCAATTTACTTAGGTTTGCCTTGGGGCTTGTCTATTGGCCCTCTGCCAAATATTCCTCTACCTGTGCAGATTCACACTCGTGTCTGTCATCCAATTACTTTTGAAAGATATGGTCGAGATGCAGCTAGAGATCGTAACTATGTGAATGCTTGTTATGAAATAGTTCAAAGTAAAATGCAGGAAGAGTTAAATAATTTGGTTAGAGATACTCAGAAATCTAGCTAAAACACGAATATTAGTGATGAAGTGACGCCTCCCCCAGTATTTCCAAAAGCGATCGCTCCATAACTTCACTGACAAATTTATTACCTTGCAAGTTGAGGTGAATGTGGTCGTGAAACAAACCTTGCGGGTTGGTAGTTGAATTGAAACTCGGTAAAAAGTCTATATAGTTAATTTGCTGTGCTTTGGTAAAATCGCTCAAGCGCTGACGTGCTTTAATTTCGTAATCGCGGGGGCCTGGTTCACCAATTTCTCGTAGTAAAGGAGTCATCACCAGCAGAAATTTGCTGTTGGATTGGCGAGTCAAGGCTTGAATTTTAGCGATCGCTTCCAAATTAATCCCCACGCGATCGCCTGGTTCATTTTGTACGGCTTGTAGTTCTGGAATTGGCTTTTGCTTGACGATATAACGCTGCCACACTTCCACTAATGCCAGAGGAGGTTTACGATCGGGATAATTGCGATCGCGCCCTACTGGTAAAGAAGTAGGAGGAGTTGCAAACAAATCATCGGTATTAATCAATAACACCACTGCTTGCGCGTTAAAAGTGCCAAACTTCTCTAAATAAGCTAATTCATTCCTTGGCCCCCAGGAGTTAGCTGAAGCATTTAGCACTTCTATATCAGAATAATTATTATTAGGAGATAATGGTAGAGAACGCATCATCAAACTAGATATTGTATTAGTCTGATCAGTCCACCAGCCACCATTAGCAATAGAATCACCTAAGACGAGAATTCGCAGCCCAGTAGGTGCTGGTATCTTTTTGATCGGACTACCTCGCATAGAATATTCATTAATTTCAATACGATTCCCAAAACGACGGGTACGCTGGTTAGGAGCCAATAAATAACCAATCTGCTCATCGCCAATGTAAATCAGGGGATTACCAAAGCCAAAAAGCGATCGCAGTCCGATCTCGACTACTACCAACAATCCCACAACCGCCACCAAAAATACGATCAACGCGACTTCCACCTACTTATACCCTCTTATACTGAGTTGCTTTTCAATGATAGTAACTGACGCATTGGGCATTGAATAGAGGTATAGAGGCGAGATGTACTAAGCAATACCGTTCGGATAAGCAGGGGAAGCACTTGAGGAAAGAGGGTTATTGTTCAGTAATTCTTTTCTTTCCAGCGAACAGATCCCCTGCTTCTTCCCCACCCCCAAGTATCTGACTAAACGGATTAATATGTATTGGAACGTGTTTAATAAGCTTTAAAACAGCAATTGTATAGCTGTTAACTGTGTATCTAATGGTTTGCCAAAAGTTTGATATATTTAGGCTATTTTTGTGTAACAGTATAGCAGTGTTTTATAGTGATATAATTTTTTATTATAGTATTACAGAAATTACAATTGTCATCATTTTATAAATTTGGCAAAAAAGTTTTTGGGGGTAGGGTAGGATGATTAAAATAGTCACACGCAAATATTTAGCAAAACAAAATGTCTATGACATTGGGGTTGAGCGTGACCATAATTTTGCAATCAAAA
>CAXUOL010000484.1:0-5563 GCA_964252435.1 uncultured Nostoc sp. | reverse complement strand
CCTATTTAGAAAGATTTTTGCTTGCTCTGACGGTGAATGTAACATCAATGTTTCGCGATCCCAGCTTTTATAATACCTTCAGAAATCAGGTTATTCCCTTCTTACAAACCTATCCATTTATTCGCATCTGGCACGCTGGATGTTCAACTGGTGAAGAAGTCTATTCAATGGCAATTTTACTGCAAGAAGAAGGACTTTATCACCGTTGCCGCATATATGCCACTGATACGAACGAGAAGGTATTACAAAATGCCAAAAGTGGTATTTTCTCGCTGAAAATGATGCAGGAATATACTCACCTTTATCTGAAAGCAGGCGGCAAGAAATCTTTCTCAGAATATTATACAGCAGCTTATGACAATGCTATTTTTCGATCGTCCCTAAGAGAAAATGTTGTTTTTGCCCAGCATAATTTAGCCACTGATAGTTCTTTTAATGAGTTTAATGTGATTCTTTGTCGTAATGTCCTCATATATTTTAATCAGATACTTCAAAAACGGGTACACGAACTGTTTTATAATAGCCTTTGCACTTTTGGTATTTTAGGTTTAGGAAGACAAGAATCTATCAGGTTCACCTCTTATGAGCAGTACTATGAAGAGTTAATCAAGGGTGAGAAAATATATAGGAAAATAGCTGGTGGGTGAAGAGAATAATTTGAGTGGGTAATTAAATTATGAATTATCCTAAAATAACTAATGCCTAATGCCTCAAAAATTATAATTGAAGAATTCAGCTATTCTGAATTCAGTAGCAAAGCCGGAGACGCTCCGCCTCCGGTCAGAATGCAATCAGTGGGAGATTCAGACCCGCCACTGAATTGTTGCACCACCAAATTGAAAATTTGGTGGGGGTATTAAACCCGTTTATTCGTCCACTCTTTCGTTCAAAATACCCAACTGAATTCTGGCTCTTGACTCCTGAATTCTGTTTGATAAAATTGCGTAGGCCTAGCTCATCGTAGATATCGCTGTCAAAAGACAGTCTGTCAAACATTTTTTATTGTGTTCAGAAGATAGATTTGGCGTAGACGCGTTCGCGAAGCGGCTTGTCGATAGACATCGCTTAAGGTAAATTACACATTAAAGTCTTAAAGGAGATTGTCGATGCAACTTCTCGAATGTCCTCCTGTTGCAGTGATTGCTGGAGAAAATGCGGCTCATGTTTCTCAACTACCTTCTATATGGCAAGACATTGCTAGAGGAACCACGAGTGTCGGACTTTCCCAGCCCCAAAGCTATGTTCAGATGGCACAGTTATTTTTGTATAAATTAGAACGTGGTGATGTTGATTTATTTAGCGATCGCCCCCAACTAGCTCACTTAATACCCTCATTTTCCCAGTTATTTGCACAACTAGCATGGGAAACCTTAGAGTTTTTTGGACAAGACTTTCTCAAACACAGCTATCCGAACTTTGCAGAAATTCTTCGTGATTTGGAGTCAAAAGGAATCGACTATGCTGATGAAGTAAAAGTGGCTCGCATTGGCATAGATTTGTTCAATGAATTTGGTTATGAACTACCTGCTAGCTTTTATCACGTGCATTTAGCACCAATTTTCCGCGATCATGTTTTTGAAGAACGTGCCTTGCGATTCGATCAACGCGATATTGAGCATAAACGTGCTTGGGATGCCATACTCCATGCAGGTAAGGTGTTTGCTATTCAAATGAAGGTGCAAAGTATTGCTTCTAAATACGGTTTTACTTATCAGCATGGCTGCGGTTGCAACTCTCACCTATCTTCTATTGATGTATCTCGTGGGGCTTTTGAATATGAATTGAGTCCCGACAAGCGTCAGCGATGGATTCGCAGTTTCATCTGGACTGCTTGGTATGAGTATGCCTTCTTTGCGATCGTACCTAATACAAGTTATTTGGTTTAACAAGAAAGAATTCAGGAGTCAGGAGTCAGAATTCAGCATGAATTCTGTGCGACACAACGATCGGCTCAGTGCATCGCTGGTGGATAAATAAACGGGTTTAAGTCCTCCACCAAATTTTCAATTTGGTGGTCAACTTTCGTAGTGGCGGGTCTAAATCCCCCACTAATTGATTCTGAATTCTGGCTTAAGATAGCGGTTAATTTTATCATGACTAATCTGCTGCAAATGCTCTGCCAAAAAAGTGAAGAGTATAATTAATCGGACTACTTAATAAGTACCTAATTGTTAAGTTTAGTAAATTTCATAAACTACAGGATTTATTTTATGTATCCTAAACTAGTTTTCTGATGATTTCAAGAAGACTTAACATAGCTGATTACTGTTACTAATTTCTGCAATGCCTTCTGAGTACGCCGATTTTTTGTAGTACATCAATACTATTAAATAGCGATCGCGGTGTGCCAGTTGCGTAAGTCCTGTAGGGGTTGCCAGTCAGATTTATTTAGTAATTGAACAACCATATCGTGCTTTTATTAAGCTCAATTTTTGCGATCGCGAGGGGGTGAATTAGCTGGCAGTATGTCAGCACGAACCACATCGCTAATCCATTCTCCCTCAATATTATTGTTAGAAGAATTTGCATAATCATCCCATGTCATGGTGTCACCAGTAGAGTATTCATAAACAACTCCACGAGTTTGATTATTACCATCTCCATCATTTAAACGAATCCAGGTTACATAATCACTAGAGGGAGGATAACCACCACCAAATTCAATATCTGGATATTGAGCTAAACTTCTAATTGCCCCTGGTACAGGTCGCCAACTTCGAAAATGATGAGTTACAAATTTGTCAGGAGAACCAGACCTCCTGTAATGTACTGTTTGGTGAAATTTGTAATTATAAAGAACTGAAGATTGACCTTGTGGGCCACAAACCAAATTAAGTGGATAGAAAGAACAATATCTCTCCTTAGCTTGATTTAGAGCCTGCTCATTTTGAGCTTTAATTGTGCTAATTGCAGCCTTCGTAGTAAGAGCTAATTCCGAGCCAGCAGCGGCACATTTAGGTTGAACAGCACAAGCCTCTAGAAGCAACTGCAATGCATAAACAGGTTGAGGTAAAATTCCTTTAAAAATGAGAAGTAAAAAAAACGCCCAAATTCCTACTAATCTAAATACAGATTTATTTGCGGTTAATTGCATTAGTCTTTACTCCTTACAACCAAAGATAAAAATCGGTGTATCTGACATCTAGGTTGTCTGATAGGAGAAGAGAATCAGGTCAGTAAAAATACGAGTATTTAGTAGATTGTTTTTAAAATTGAATCAAACTACATAGGTAAACAAATTAGCTATTAACTCTTAAACTAGGCAATGGATATGATTGATGCTGCTTAAAATCGGCAAACTCACAGATGGAATTGAATGGGCAAAAGCGGCAGTGAGAGCCAGGATTAGGAGGGAAGATTTTACTGAAATTAGTAGTTTCTTCCTGATATTTTTGCAAATCGTGTTGGTGCTTGTGGGCAATATTAGCCAACTCAAGTTTTAAGGATTCTAATTCACTATTATTAATACTAATTAACTCTGATTTTTTACATATTTCTAAATTATAAAATGATGCAACAGCTTCTCGTCCAGGGTAAAGATAACGAGCAGCTAACAAGTAAACTAATGCCTGTCGTTTGTCAAAAGCCGACTTACCAGTTTTGAAATCTAAAATATGTAAAGTGCTATCAGACTCAATAAAAACGCAGTCCATAGCCGCGTATAAGCGAAAGCAATAATCTTCTTGTTCAACTACTATCGGTTTAGGAAAGCCTTCATCACCCGGAGTCAATTGGATAATATTTTTATCCAAAAGCAACGGCGCATCGTGATATTTTTGCAAAATTTGCAGTACCCGTTGCTGGACTTGAACGCTTGAGTTGCCTAATTTTAGTAGCTGGGCAACTCTTTCTACGCCATCTGCTTGCTTCAACAGATGCCTGTGATGATGAAACTCATAAACGCCTTTTTGGGCAAGTATGCCAATCCGCTGGGGCGCGGTGGCTTGCGTTAAAAGCGCTTTGACTTGTGGTTCGTGTTGCCGTGCTTTGATAAACCCCCGTCTCATCTGGCAATGCCAGCGTTCTTGCCCAGTCGCTGGGGCAACTAGAGACCAAAGGTGATAACTGGCAAAAGGTCGATCGGGGGTTGACATTGCTCAGAAACAGTGAGAGAAAATACGGTGGAGAGAAGTTTAAGCTAAGGCTTCCTTAGAAAAGAACTTCGGAGGATACTTGCTGCTACACACGCTTTGCGGGAAGCTTTTATAGTACTGATAATGTACCGGAGCAAGTGGCAAAAATGTCTAGCAAGATAAAATTTGGTACCGATGGATGGCGAGGGATTATTGCCGATGACTTTACTTTTCCGAATGTGCGGAAAGTAACAAGGGCAATCGCCACTTACTTAGAAACAGCCTACACAAAAGATAGACCAGTACTTATTGCCTACGATACTCGCTTTTTAGCTGACCAGTTTGCCCAAACAGCGGCCCAAGTATTAGCAGACTTGGGTTGGACTGTGAAAATTACTGATCGGGATTGTCCCACACCAGTAATTGCCTACAACGCCCGTCACCTAAATTCCGCTGGGGCGTTAATGTTTACTGCTAGTCATAATCCAGCACCCTACTGTGGAATTAAATATATACCCGATTATGCTGGGCCTGCCACTCCAGAGATTACTGATACTATTGTGGCAAATATAGAAGGTGCATCGGATGAGTTGCCTGGGAGCAACCCATCAGGTTCAATTTCAATTTTCGATCCGAAACCAGATTACCTGCAATTTATCTACACTCTACTTGATGTAGAAAAGATCAAAAGCGCTAATTTAAAGGTAAAGTACGATGCTTTGTATTCTACCTCTCGCGGCTATTTAGATGAAGTTTTGCAACATAGTGGCGTTCAGTTAGAAAGTTTCCACGATTGGAGAGATGTTTTATTTGGGGGTGGAATGCCTGAACCCAAAGGAGAACAATTAGTTGAGTTAGTGGAAGCAGTAGTTCGAGATCAAGCTGACTTGGGCTTGGCAACGGATGGAGATAGCGATCGCTTTGGTATCGTTGATGAACAAGGAAACGTCCTCACTCCGAATACTGTGCTGCTACTTCTCGCACGTCATTTAATCAAAAACAAAGGTAAAACTGGCGCCATAGTCCGCACTGTCGCTACAACCCACCTGCTAGATAATTTCGCTGCTAAAAATGGGCTGCAAATTTACGAAACAGCAGTTGGTTTTAAATACATCGGCGAAAAAATGCGCGAAACTGCCGTATTAATTGGTGGAGAGGAATCAGGTGGTTTGAGTATTATTGGTCATATTCCTGAAAAAGACGGGGTATTAGCCGATATGCTGGTGGCAGAAGCGATCGCTTATGAAGGCAAACCGCTAAGTCAACTTGTTAAAGAAGCGATCGCTGAAGCCGATGGCCCACTTTACAATAACCGCCTAGACTTGCACCTCACAGAAGCGCACAAAATCGCCGTCATCGACTCCTTTACTAAAAATCCACCTACAGAGGTAGCAGGAATTAAAGTCAAGGAAGTGGGGCGTAAAGACGGTATTAAGCTGTATTTAGAAGAAGGTAGCTGGGTTTTACTGCGTCCTTCCGGTACAGAACCA
>CAXUOL010000483.1:0-5591 GCA_964252435.1 uncultured Nostoc sp. | reverse complement strand
CATGATTTTTAGCTAAACAGGTAGCTAAGTTGACAGTGAGGGTGGTTTTACCAACACCACCTTTCATATTGGCAGTAGCAATTACATATCCCATTGATTAAGTCCTCTATTGACGCATTCCCACTTGTAGTCTGTCAAGAAATAATTGAGGGGTGCGGATTGTTTGTAATTAGCGTTGTGAAAGCACAAACTACGAACCGATCAAATCAAACTTGACAGACTACTAGGTAGCGTACACCTCTGCTGATATTTTAAATCTTCCATTAAATTTAATATTTTCAGAAATTCAAAAGAGTGATTTCAGCGATTTTGACTCGATTGAGGCAGCAACGTGTAGTTGGCTCTTTATCTGGAATCGAGCTACCAGCCTCCTTTACTCCATAATGACAATGTTTAGCTTAATGCCGTAACAGCTCGCTCCGATCAAAGCAATTATAGAGGTATTGACAAATACAGTAGCCCTAAATCAATTGTGAGAAAATAATAGTGTTGTGAATATCACTAAGTATTGGGTGCAAAATGTGGATGCATTTGCTAATTGAATTGAACGAAGCCGATCGATAATTTCGTGAAATCAAAGGCGCATTTACACACAAACTTATAAGGTAATTAAAATGACTTATGATTCAGAAGATGTCCAACAAATCTTGCAAAAAGCACTTACTCGTAAACAAGAAGGTGAATTTTCACGAGAACAGCTTTCAGAAATGGCATCTGAGTTAGGTATTTCTTCTAACATTTTGGAAACAACTGAACAAAAGTGGTTGGCTCAACAAGAAGAGGAACGTTCAAGACACACATTTAATACTTTCCGACGCAGAGCCTTTTGGACACACTTTGTTTCTTTTCTAGCGGTGAATTTATTCCTCATTCTTTTAAATTTAATCACTAGTCCTAGTTATTTTTGGGCTATTTTCCCAGTATTAGGATGGGGGTTAGGATTATTTTTTCATTGGTGGAGTGTTTATCAGAGTAAATCAGAGGATTACGAGATCGCTTTTCAGAAATGGCGTAGATAAATTTAACTTCTCCTTTAACGATCAATCTCAGATATTCAGCGATCGCTGTTATCCTAATTTGTGCCTCCTTCTAGATAAAATCTTCCCATGAACTGCTCACATTCACCGCAAGGGGTGAGTGTGAGCTTTGTAATTTATAGGGAATTATCTTTGACATCGCAAAAATAGGTAAATTTGGGCAACCTTAAACTTGAGGAGTTGTATAATCACGCCCTTTGATCCTTATCCTTGTGCTTGCGAATTTGCCAAAATAGAGATGTAGGCTAGAATAACTACGCTTTAAGAAGCTTGATTGCCTAAACTCAGGAGTAAGGGTCGGCTGGTTAATAAGTAAGAGGAAGGGAGTATGGACAACAACAACTGGTTGCAACAGCTAATGATGGTGGGTCTTGGCACAACGTCTTTAGTCGCAGAAAAACTGCGACAAGTCAGCGATGATTTAGTTAAAGATGGTAAGCTCAATCCTGAGCAAGCCAAGGCAGTAATAGATGATATTGCCCAGCAGTTAAAGTCGGAACAGGGAAACTTCGATGTCCAAATGCAACGGCAAATGCGAAATATGATGCAGGATTTGGGGGTGGCTCGCCAGTCAGAAGTGGACGAACTCAGGGGTAGAATTGACCGTTTAGAGCGTCAATTACGCGATTTAGAAAATAAGCTTTGGCGTTAGAATGCCCTTTCTGATTTAAACTAAATGTGTCCTGTTGGTAATCTTTTTGCCAGGATACCTAAGTAAGGAGAACTGATTTTGAAACCAATTTTCCTCAGCGTGGCGTTCATGCTGGTGTGTGTTGTGCTTTTGGTTGTGGGGCAAATAGGCAGTAAACAGAATACTGCCATTGCTGCCGAGTTAACCCAAACGCCCCTAGCGTCCACGACTGTAACTGAAAACAATATCTTAATTGGGGGTAATACTATGTCTGATGCTAATGCCGTAACTACTCCCTCTGGATTAAAGTATGTGGAGTTAAAAGAGGGGACTGGGGCGACTCCTAAACCTGGACAAACGGTTGAAGTTCACTATGTCGGCACTCTAGAAGATGGTACTCAGTTTGATAGTTCACGCGATCGCGGCCAGCCCTTCAGCTTTAAAATCGGTGCTGGACAGGTAATCAAAGGTTGGGATGAAGGACTTAGCACCATGAAAGTAGGCGGTCTTCGTAAGTTAATCATTCCCTCTGAATTAGGCTATGGCGCTCGTGGTGCTGGTGGCGTGATTCCACCCAATGCAACTCTAGTTTTTGAAGTGGAATTGCTGGGAGTTAAATAGGGACTAGGGACTGGGGATTGGGTACTGGGGACAAGGAGGAATTATTAAAATAAGTTTCTATTCTCTCTGTTCTCAATGCCCAGTGTCCTATCAAATAAATTAAGTATTTCAGAGTACAGATGGGAGAGAACTACAGCTAGAAAACATGAGAAAAAGTACCTGTAACTTTGATCGGTTTACCGCGACTATACCAACAATCTAAACGTCAAACTGATACGCCCGAATGTCTCTGGTTGCTTAAGAATTCCATGCTTCCAGTATTGCTGTGTCTTCTGAGGCATAAAAAGTAGAGAACCACTTTTGAGTAAGTAACTATGTTCAATGGTTTTGTCTTGTTTATTCTGAAATGTAATTATTCTTTCAGCCCCTAACGAAATAATAGAGATACCAGTATCGTTTATGAGTTCATCAGTTGAATCGGAGTGAAATCCCATTGTTGAGTTACCATTTGTGTAATAATTGACTAAACAATTGTTTGGTCGAAACCCAAAGTGTTTTTCAAGCCTATCAATAATAGGAATTAACTCATTCAGCATTGGGGATGAGTTGTAAGAAATGTTTGAGTAGTTATATGGTGAACCAAAGCTAGCTGTTTTTCGTGCCCGTATACGCTCATCCCAGTTAATTATGGATATAAGACTATCAAATAGAGAATAGCTATTCGGTAAAAATACATCATTAATGAGTAAATCAGGCTCATTCATTGCTCAAATAATTATTTGGTATAGCTAAATTTTTAAATTTTGAAACTTTGTAAATTGTGGATTAAACAAAAGTTTCGCAGTACCTGTAGGCCCATTGCGATGTTTAGCTATAATTACTTCTGCAATGCCGCGATCGGGAGTATCGGGAGAGTAGTACTCGTCGCGGTACAACATTATTACTAAATCCGCGTCTTGTTCTATTGAGTTGTGGACAATAATATTATTTGCAACAAAGTTATGCAAGATGGGAACAGTGAGGTCAAACACTTCTTCCTCGCCGCTATATTCAATTGAAACTATTTCATCCCAATAAACATCACTTTTGGCAAGAGCAAGCAGTTCATCTGATTGAACAATCTTAGCAACTTTTAAAGCTCTTTCTCGACTCAAATTTGCTTTGTAAAGCGTAGAGCCACAATAGGATGTTCCAATTTCGGAATGTAATACCCTTGTTGTCAATCCAACAGCTTGCATTGCAGGTACAACCTGTGTTTTCCAAACATCTTTGGGTATTACGTCTCTATTAGTGTTGTGAATGCAGTTTTCAAGCTGTTCAAAAATCTGTTGGAGTGAACCTAGCTTATATTCTCCTACTGCTCCAACATGAAGAATAAAGAACTCAAGGTCAGGCTTACCAGTGATTATTACATGATATTGGTTTCTACCTTTGCCAACTTGAGGAACTATCCTTAGTCTTGCATTAATACCAAGCCTTAATAAAAGTGTCTGTACATCAAAAGCTAGTCTCTCGCTACTGCTTGCATAAAATGCAATAGGTCTTGGCTTTTTTCCTGCAATTAAGTTGATACAACCATCTGTACTCCAAAGGTGTCTTAGAAAGCAACCTATTAACTCTTGCGGTTGCGAGAACAATTCTTGAGGTACAAATTTTTCATAAGACCTTAAACCAAAAACACCCAGAGAGTCTAGCCATTTGGCTATTGGATTTCTCACACTATGAGTTAGATGCTGTGCTGCGGATAAGTAAACTTGATACCACCCACGTTCAGGGGAAATTCTAGGAACAATTGAATCTCCAAAAACTTCTGTTGCCAAGAAAGCAACATTCTGAGCTAAATCTATCTCTTTGGTAGTGTACTGTATGGCATGACGTGGCAATGTACAACCGTCGCCAATTAAATGCCCTAATAATGCAACTTCCGCATAAGTCATGGTTTTTTTACCATAACTATGGAGATGTCTTGGTAAACATAGATGTTGTTTAGGAGTTAATTCATCAAGTCTTTTCCAGCCATTAATTGTTAAAAACTTGTGATTACCTGTGGCACGGATTTTTCGACCCAATCGAGTTGTTAAAGTAAATAGAGGCTTGACACCTGTAGAAAAAGCATTGCGAACAATTGCCTTTTCTAGCTGCATTGTAGCTTCGTTCAACGCCCAAACTGCAAAGCCAGATTTACCTGCTAATTCTCTAATTGGTACTTGCAGTCCGCTATCTGCTAATGTCACCAGACTATCGCCTGCTAAACAACCAGATTCTCTCAAATCAGATAACATCGGACGCTTGTTAGTGCGTGCCTCCACCCCTCTACTCAACTGAGATAAAGCAATAACTGGAACAGATAATTCCCGTGCTAAACCTTTAAGTTGACGCGTAATTTTTGATAATTCTTGTACGCGATTATCACCTGCTCCTTCCATCAATTGCAAGTAATCTATTACAATTAATCCTAATTCAGTTCCAATTTCAGCTTGTAGTCTTCTTGACTGACTACGCATTTGTGTAACTGTAATATTCGGCGTATCGTCAATATAAATTGGCATCTCGGAAAGGATACCAATAGCACGACTTAAAGGTTCCCACTGTGTTTGACTAAGGCGGCCAGTACGTAAATAACTACTTTCAATTTGTGCTTCGCTAGCTAATAAACGTTGCGTCAGTTGCTCTTTTGACATTTCCAAGCTGAAAAAAGCAACTGGTAATTTATAAGAAGCGGCGATATTATGAGCAAGGTTTAAGCAAAATGCTGTTTTTCCCATTGATGGGCGGCCCGCGACAATAATTAAATCAGAGCGCTGAAAGCCGCTAGTCATCGCATCTAAATCGTAAAATCCGCAGGGAATTCCAGGTAAGGCAATGCCTTGATTTCTATCTTCAATATCCTGGAAATTATTAATTAGAGTATCAGAAATGTGAACTAAACCCAATTGGGGACGTTCTTGAGTAACGCCGAAGACTTTCTGTTCTGCTTGATCTAAAACCTGTGGTAATTCGGTTTCTGTTTCGTAACCAAGATGTACAATTTCATTGCCAGCTTTAATTAACTGTCGCCGCAGGTATTTTTCCATGACTAATCCTGCTAAAGCGTCGATGTTAACGGCTGACACTGTACGGTCTACCAGAGTTGCTAATTTATTTCTACCACCAATTCGGGCAAGGATCTCATGGTCAGTCAGCCAACTGGTTACTGAGAGCAAGTCTGTGGGTTTACCTTGGGCGTGGAGCCTCACAGCTGCTTGATAAATATCTTTGTGAGCGCTAATGTAAAAAGCTTCGGGAAGGAGGCGATCGCTAACTCGACTAATCGCTTCTGGATCTAGCAAAATACCCCCCAAAATCGCTTCTTCCGCCTCAAT
>CAXUOL010000482.1:0-5603 GCA_964252435.1 uncultured Nostoc sp. | reverse complement strand
AAAAACTATGGTTAACCGTTTTACTTCCGTGAGTACTGCTCTCACACTTAAGGTAGTTGGAATAATCTGCATTTTGTCCTTTTTTGTTGACTTTTTGATTCTGCTGTTACCCTTTCAACCCACTGATCGGGTATGGCAAATCAATTTGGGAACAGCGCTCGTCGATCGCGGAATTGTCCCTCTAGTAGGTTTGGGGCTTCTGTTTGCTGCCTATTGGATTGAGAATGCTGATCCAGCAAGCGATCGCCCCCAAGGTATCGATTTAAGATTTCCCGCTGCGATCATCTCCAGTATTTTAGGGTTGATGTTCTTGCTGATTTTTCCCCTGCACCTAAATAACGTCAATCAAGCCAAGACTCAAACACTCAACCGAATCACTCAAGAAGCAGACCAAGCAGAAAATCAGCTGAACACTCGGTTATCGCAATTGCAAGCACAACTGAATACTGACCAAGGAAAAGCGCAACTAGATCAGCTGCGAAACCAAACCAAAGCTCAGTTTAGTGAAATCCTCAAAGATGACCAAAAATATAAGCAAGCAATTGAAAGCCCTCAAATTCCCGCAAATATAAAAGAGTTACTGAAGAAGGCAAAAACAAATCCCCAAGTACTTGACAAAGCTATCGAACAACAAACAGATATTCAAACGCTGCAAACTCAACAACTGAGCCAACTTCGCCAGCGCCGAGACGACGCACTGCAACAAGCTAAAGATACTGCTTGGAAGTCTGGACTGCGGATTGGTATTAGCAGTTTGCTATTGTCCATTGGTTACATTATCATCGGCTGGACAGGTTTAAGAGGTAGGGGTGCTGTACAAGGTGGTAAACCTAGAACTGCCGCACGCTAATCCACTATTGGCATGGCAGTAGGATGTATCTAAAAATTATTTACGGCTGATACTGCCATGCGCCTAATAGCTAATAACAATAAAAAGGCAATTATCGCTGAGTAAAATCGCTATAAAACTTGAGTAATGTTCTCAATTTACATACTGACATATAACGAAGAACTAGATATTGCTGCTTGTATCGAATCGGCGATGTTATCAGATGACATCATTGTTGTGGATTCATGCAGTAGCGATCGCACCATAGAAATCGCCAGTCGCTATCCCATCCGTGTCGTCCAACACGCTTTTGAAAGCCACGGACGCCAACGCACCTGGATGTTAGAGTCTATCCCCCCGAAGCATCAATGGGTTTACATTCTCGAAGCTGACGAGCGCATGACACCAGAACTGTTTGCGGAATGCGAAAAGGCAAGTCAGAACCCAGATTACATCGGTTACTACGTGGCTGAACGTGTCATGTTCATGAATCGTTGGATTCGCTACAGCACACAGTATCCCCGTTACCAAATGCGACTCTTCCACCACGGGAAAGTGTGGTTTACAGATTACGGTCATACTGAGCGAGAAGTTTGCGAGGGTGCAACTAGTTTTTTAAAAGAAACATACCCACACTACACTTGTAGCAAAGGTTTGAGCCGCTGGATTGACAAGCACAACCGTTATTCTACGGATGAAGCTCAAGAAACGTTGTATCAGCTAGAACAGGGAAAGGTGAACTGGCAAGATTTATTCTTTGGCAAATCGGAAGTCGAAAGACGGCGTGCCTTGAAAGATTTGTCTTTGCGTTTGCCCGCCAGACCGTTGCTACGGTTTATATATATGTATTTTATCTTAGGCGGATGTTTAGATGGACGCGCCGGAGTCGCTTGGTGTACATTGCAGGCATTCTACGAATACCTGATTTTGCTCAAAGTCTGGGAAATGAAGTATCTACCAAAACCTAATTTAGATACAACAGCAATTTTGGTACAAGAGAGTACACAACAGTTGCAATGCGCGGATTCTGAAACTACACAGGTTGATGCGGCGTGAAGAGGGCTGGAGATTAGAAGGATTTCTAATAAAATTAGCGATCGCAAAATTATAGGGTGTACAGATGTGCTATAAAGATCCCTGACTTCGTAAAAGTTGTCAGGGATCTTGTTTTTTATAATTCAAGACTAGACAAAAGAGACTTCCAAATAAAAAACATCCTCTAAGAATAACCAGTCGCCATCGGATTGGTTAATGTCTATGTGTATGCTTATAGGAAAATAGTTGATTTCCAGCAGCAGGCAACTTGCTAGCATTTTAGACAGTTACTTGCGGCAGAATCTGCCAAAGTTAAAGCCTTCGGAATTTGACAAATCTGCTGGTATGGATACAAATAACAAAAGTTCCTCTAGCTTAAAACAGGAGAATCGAGGCTTGGTAATCGATCGCCTAAAACAGGACTTAAAAAACGACCTGATTGCTGGTTTGTTGGTAGTAATTCCCCTAGCAACCACTATCTGGCTGACAATTACCATTGCGACTTGGGTAATCAACTTCCTCACCCAAATTCCCAAACAATTGAATCCCTTTGATGGGTTAAACCCATTCTTAGTAAATATACTTAATTTGTTAGTAGGATTAGCTGTGCCCCTACTAAGTATATTACTGATGGGCTTGATGGCTCGGAACATAGCTGGGCGGTGGTTGTTAGATTTTGGTGAGCGATTATTACAGGCAATTCCTTTAGCAGGACAGGTATACAAAACTCTCAAACAGCTTTTAGAAACAATACTAAAAGATTCTAATGGCAAGTTTCGCCGGGTAATTTTGGTAGAGTATCCCCGCCGAGGAATTTGGGCGATCGCTTTTGTTACTGGTGCAATCAGCACTGATATCCAAGCCCAGATGTCTCGCCCTGTACTAAGTGTTTTTATCCCCACCACCCCAAATCCGACTACCGGATGGTACGCAGTCGTTCCTGAAGACGAGGTGGTGAACCTCTCCATGTCGATTGAAGACGCCTTTAAAATAGTTGTATCAGGTGGCATTGTCGCCTCCAATACGCCTTTGGTTTTCCCCAAAGAGTCTACATTGGAAGTGAAACACGACGAAACCAAGCAGCAGGTTATTCCCGTTGAAGAAACTTAAAATCAATCTGGCATAGTCATAAGCAAATGCGTAATGTTGTTGTTTAACTGTGCCAAAATTGATATGATTGTAAGTTTGTCTTGCCTAGTTAATCAGTTCTCGCACAATCACCCCTCAGTTTTATGCAACCTCGTAAACCCCAGCAAATTGCTCGTGAATTGGCGCTTTTAAGCCTTAGCCAATTGCCAGTTAACCCCAAGAAATTAGAGAAATTGGAAGACGATCAACTAGTATCCAAGTTGCTACTAGGTGCAGTACGCACTCTAACCTCAGAAGTACAAGATACTCTCGATAATGCCGCAGGTGAACTACAACGCAGTAACGATCGCCTCTTAAGTAGCCAAACTCGGGCTTCCGACCTCAATACTGCCAGAACCATGCTTCAAGAAGCGATCGCCTGCACCCAGACAGCAATCAATCAGTTGGGTACGGCAGTTGATTTCCCAGTATTGATTCAGTTAGCTAATCAGGACAAGGGAGTTCGGAATTACGCTAAAGAGCTTGTGATTACCGTCAACGAAAATCGACACATTATAGATGAACTCATTTCTACTGCTTTAGTAGATTGGCAAGTAACTCGCCTCGCCCAAATTGACCGCGATATCTTGCAAATTGCTGTGGCAGAAATGAAGTTCTTAGGAGTTCCAGACAGTATTGCCATTAACGAAGCTGTGGAGCTAGCCAAACGCTACAGTGGAGACGATGGTCATCGGTTTATTAATGGTGTTTTGCGCCGAGTCACTGAGCAGAAAAAAACTGCGTAGTACTGCTGCGGAATTCGTAATTCGTAATTTCTATACTGCCGTGGAAAAAAGTCTGTAGCAGCTTCTGCGGCTTCCTCCAAGCGAAACTTCTCGCTTTGGGAGTAAGGGTAAATGCTACGCTAACGCAAAAAACTCTCTCTTGTAACGATTCTCCTCAAACTGGCGTTGAAAGGTGAGGATAACCCGGAAGTTTTCACCCTAAGAAAAAGTGCAAAGTTAAATTAAACTCATAACTTATAACTTATAACTCATATAACTAATACTGCTGCAATGGTTTTTAATTGGTTCCGTCGTCAACATAACGATTCCTCTAACACTCCCTCTGATCAGAAACAGGAAGAAACTCCTCCTGCACAAGAACCCCAACCAGAGCCAGCCGAAACCTCAACACCAACTGCTGAAACTGCACCAGACACAACGGCAGACTTATTGGCATTTGCGAAAGCAGCCTACAAAAATATTCAGCAAAAACAGCAAGTCGAGGTAGTAGAAACCCCACCTGATGCAGATACCTTAGCACCATCAATACAACCTGAAACCGCAGAAACGGTAACTGCAGAAATCACTGAACCAGAAGTAACTGAGGAAGTTGCTAATACAACCGTAGAAACTACACAGCCAGAAGTTACCCAAGTTGCTAGTGAGGAAGAAATTACAGAAGATTCCTCAGTGGCAGCAATTGCCGAACAGCCAGATGTCAAAAGCCAAGAACTCACGGCAAGTGAAGTTGAACCAACATCTACTGAACCACTAGGTACGCCAGAGGCAACACAGCCAACAGCACCATCCTTCTTAGAACGGGCGGCGGCAGAACGGCAAGCCAAGCTAGAACAACTAATAGCCACCGCCATTGAAGTTCCAGAACCGGAGGTAGTACAGCCAGTAGCTACAACTTTAGAGACAGAAGAAGAAATTCCTGGATTGGTGTTTGATGATGGGTTTGTCTGGTCAGCTAAAGTTCTAGCAGCTCAAGGTAGAAGTGCAGAAGACGTTTCTATTGAAGAAATTACCTGGTTGAAAAAGCTCCGGCAAGGATTAGACAAAACTCGCCGTAGTATTCTCAACCAGCTGAAAGCGATCGTTGGTCAAGGGCCGCTAAATCTTGCTGCTGTGACGGAAATTGAGGCATTGCTTTTGCAAGCGGATGTGGGTGTAGAGGCGACAGACTTTATTATCAATGCCCTACAGACAAAACTTCGAGAAGAAGTTACCGCACCTGAAGAAGCGATCGCTTTCCTGAAAAAAATCCTTCGGGATATGCTGGATGCACCGAGCAAAACCTCTCACAAAACTACCTTTACCCCAGAAAAAGAAACCTTAAATATTTGGTTAATCACTGGGGTAAATGGTGCTGGTAAAACCACCACTATCGGTAAAATTGCCCATCTAGGACAAAAATCTGGCTATAAATGCTTGATTGGGGCAGCAGACACCTTCCGCGCTGCTGCCGTTGAACAGGTGAAGGTTTGGGGTAGTAGAAGCGGCGTGGATGTAATTGCTAATCCGGGAAAGAATACAGATCCGGCAGCAGTTGTATTTGATGCGATCGCAGCCGCCCAAGCGCGTCAAACCGAATTGCTTCTCGTAGATACAGCTGGGCGACTGCAAAACAAGAAAAATTTAATGGACGAACTCGGTAAAATCCGGCGAATTATCGATAAAAAAGCCCCAAATGCCAAGGTAGAATCACTATTGGTTCTAGATGCCACTTTAGGCCAAAATGGACTGCGGCAAGCCGAAGTTTTTTCCCAAGCTGCCCAACTCAGTGGTGTTGTCTTAACCAAGCTAGATGGCACTGCCAAAGGCGGTGTTGCTCTTGCCGTTGTGCAGCAGCTAGGTTTACCCATTCGCTTTATTGGTGCTGG
>CAXUOL010000481.1:0-5605 GCA_964252435.1 uncultured Nostoc sp. | reverse complement strand
AAAAACCTGCTCCGGCCGACCCCTCTCTCCCCGCCGCGCCCCGCTCGCGGACTCGCTCTAAGCGTTGGCGCAGCCTCTCTAAGAGTTGCCATGCCGAAGGCGTTGCCTCTCGTTCGCTAGCGTCTCTGAAAGAGAAGAGAAGGCTTTACGCTGCGCTATCATTATCATGCCTCCTGCCTCCTCTTCCCCAATCCCCGTTGTGACATGAAAATCAAAAGATAAAATATATGGATAGCAAAGAACTAGCGCAATACATTGAAGCAACGAATAGCATCTCTAAACCTTGGGTATTGGTACAACTGCGCCTCAAGAAATTGCAAGAGCGTCGAGCCACCCTGACAAACGATGTTTATACCAAAGAATTAGAAGATATTTACCAAGACTTGATGAATTTGGGGGAATGGTGGCGCGGTATTGAAGATGAGGTATTTTAAAGTGAGGAGTTATGAGTTTTCCTAACTCTTAACTCCTAACTCCTAACTCCTAACTCCTAACTCCTAACTCCTAACTTAAAACGCAACCTGATGGCTCAAGCTCTCGATCAAGTCGATTACGATACTCTTGATGCTGCAAAACGACGCTTCATTGATGCCGCAAAACGCACACTTGGCTTTGCAAGCGCTTATGGCATCGTGCCAGCGTCAGGTCTGGGAGCAAGTGCTAACGCTTTCAGCTTCAACCTCGCTCCGTTTCTGGAGGCGGGGGCTAGAGAACTCTCTATGACACTTGTCCCCGAAGGACTGGGCACCGCAGACGATACCCGCCCTGATGACCTATCCGAAGAAGAACTTCGACGATTCTGGTGGAATATTGGTATCAAGATCATCTCGTGTCTGACGAACGATGCCGCAACTTCAGGTATGCAGACTATACTTCTTGGTCTTTATCTGCCGTCGAGTACTCCTGAAACAATCTTTACCCCCGCTTTTCTTGATGGGTTTCTTGACGGAGTAGTTGAGGGCTGTAAACGAGTAGGATGTGTCTATCTCTCAGGGGAAACTCCTCAACTAAAAACCAAGATGATTCCAGGGCGGCTCGACATCGCTGGCTCAGTTTTTGGGGTTATGCCGGCTGGTGTCGCTCCCATTGATAGTTCGCGTCTGGATGCCGGCAATACCATTGTTCTCGTCGAAAGTTCGGGGCCCCATGAGAACGGCTTTACCCCACTGCGAAAGCTCGCCGAGTCGCTCCCTGATGGCTACAGAACAAAACTCCCAAGTGGACAGGAGTTCTGGGAAGCGATGAATGCTGCGTCGTATCTCTACACGCCCCTTGTGCAGGCCGTGCTTGGCGAGGGAATTCGTCCCACGGCGATAGAGAATATTACTGGTCATGGCTGGCAAAAGTTGATGCGGTCAGTGAAGCCGCTTCGGTATGTCATCGAAACGATGCTCCCAGTACCAGAAATATTTAGATTTGTTGAGAATCATCTTGAGGGCGGGGCAAAGACGATGCTTTCGGTGTTCAATTACGGTGCAGGATTCGCATTCTATACAGAGTCAAAACAGGATGCAGAGAGAATTGTCCTGCTTGCAAGAGAACATCAACTTTCGGCTGTGATTGCTGGAAGAGTTGAAGCGTCTCTTTCCCGCGAGGTAGTGGTAGAACCCCTTAGAGTCACCTTAAAGGGAGATTCTTTCGGAATTGCGCGAGGCGTATGATGCAACCCAAGCGATCGCTAGTTTTCTCGAAGTGTAGACTCACTTAGCCGATGCCTGCGGTAAATGCTCGCCTACGCTAAAGTCATTATCGGTGAAAAAAAATATGTAATTACTGATATATATAGCATTTTTTATACTCAAAACTATTTGGTATTTCAAACTTATTAGAGATAATTACTCTACTAGACCTTTATTTTATAAGTCATTTACCACAGATGCTAGAGGCATATTTATGAAATTGTATATGTAATATTTGATACTACTTAAAAATAAAGTAGTTCAAACTACCCATGACTACTGAGATTAAGATTTGCTAACGTAGTCTTAACATATTGAAAAATTTGCTGAGAAAGCTGAGAAAGTAGCAGCCGATACTAATTTTTAGTGTTGGTTCTTTCTCATCTAGAGATGTGGCGTTTTGGTGTGTTAAGAAAATATATTTTTCTTCAGAGGGGGTTATGGTTGTAAATTTGGCCTGTACTACAGCTTCGGCAGAACTTTTGAAGCAAGTATTTCGTAACATTGATGCACATAGTTGTCCAAGGTTATTCAACTTTCACATGCACACTGTCCACTCGGATGGAAGGTTGCAGCCAAGTGCATTGATCGAGCAGGCGATCGCTATTGGGCTAAAAGGTTTAGCCATCACCGATCATCATGGTATTATCGGCTATCAAGCGGCACTTGCTTGGTTAGAAGATTGGAAGTGGAATAATCCTAATGCAAGCATTCCTCACCTGTGGAGTGGCGTAGAAATCAATGCCAACCTTTTAAATATAGAAGTTCACATTTTGGCTTATGCTTTTGCAACAGAACACCCTAGTATGAAACCCTATCTGCAAAGAAGGGCGACTACAGGCCAAGAATACCAGGCAAGTAACGTGATTGCCGCTATTCATGAAGCTGGGGGATTGGCAGTTCTGGCTCATCCAGCTCGTTACAAGCGATCGCTTTTCGATTTAATTCCAGCTGCGGCGCAAAAGGGGATCGATGGCGTGGAAACTTTCTACGCTTACAATAACCCTAACCCTTGGAAACCCAGCGTATTGGAATCAGAACAAGTGCAAAAGTTGGCTGATGAATACTTTCTTTTCAATACCTGTGGTACTGATACCCACGGTTTGAGTCTGCTACAACGCTTGTAAAGATGAATCAATTTTTTTAAATCTCCTGGTTCAATCTGCCAGGAGGTTATTCTATTTGGGATTTTCGCTAATCAAGCCTGATATTAACCTACATTCGGCAGGTTAGTTTGAAAATCATCGTATTTTCTATAAACCATTTATAGTACAACTTACAGCTATATAAGAACCCCACCCCCAACCCCTCCCCCCTGCAAGCGGGGAGGGGAGCTAAAGCGCAGCTTTGGCGGTAAATATTCTCTAATAAGAGTTAAAATCCTCATTTACAGACTCAATCAATTGAGTCACCCGTTCTTTAATCTCATCGCGGACTCTAGGAAAAATTTCCGGTTGTTCTGCTGGATCATCTAACTGCCAGTCTTCAAATACTTCTCGTACAACCCACTGTGGCGGCAAATTCACGCCACAGCCACACAAAGAAATCACTACATCAAAGTCTTGCGCTTGGAAATCACTCAGGGGTTTGGAGTGTTGATCGGTAATATCGATACCAATTTTTTTCATGGTGGCGATCGCTTCTAGTCTGACCTGACTTGCTTCTAAGCCTGAGCTAACCACTTCAATCTTTCCTTTACCAAGGGTTTTAGCAAAGCCTTCCGCCATTTGAGAACGAGCAGAATTTTTTTTACAAACAAACATAACTCGTTTCATCGTTCAACTCCTCCAAATAATTTGACTAAATTTATTTATCAAGTTCTCAATTCAGATGGCAAAAAATAACGTTTCTCAAACCAGAAAGCAACATTAACAAGACCAATCAATACAGGCACTTCGACAAGAGGCCCGACGACGGCAGCAAAAGCAACACCCGAATTAATGCCAAATACAGTGATCGCAACTGCGATCGCAAGTTCAAAATTATTTCCGGCGGCTGTAAACGCTACACTTGCTGCTTTAGAATAATCTGTCTTAATTCGCCAAGCCATGTAAAAGCTAACCAGAAACATAATCACGAAGTAGACAATCAGGGGAACTGCGATCTTCACCACATCTAAGGGTATTTGAACGATCAAATTCCCCTTCAAGCTGAACATAACCACGATTGTAAATAACAGAGCAATCAGCGTGATCGGGCTGATTTTAGTCACAAATTCCTCATAATACCACTGCTTGCTTTTCACTTTTATTAGGAAGAAACGAGTGAAGAATCCAGCTAAAAAGGGAATACCGAGATAGATAAACACACTTTTGGCAATCTCGGCAATGCTGACATTAACAACACTGCCTTGTAACCCGAATAGTGGCGGCAGTACAGTGATGAAGAACCAGGCATAAAGGCTATAAAAGATAACTTGAAAGATGCTGTTAAAGGCAACCAATCCAGCCGTGTACTCTGTATTGCCTCGTGCCAAGTCACTCCACACAACTACCATTGCAATACAACGAGCTAATCCAATCAAAATCAATCCCGTCAAGTATTCTGGATAATCATGTAAGCAGATAGCTGCCAGAGCAAACATCAAAATTGGCCCAACGATCCAATTCTGAAGTAGTGACACACCAAGAATTTTTCCGTTGCGAAATACATCTCCTAATTCTTCATACCGCACCTTGGCTAAGGGCGGATACATCATCAAAATTAACCCGATGGCGATCGGTATATTGGTTGCTCCCACCTGGAACTGATTGATAAAGGCTTCTACTCCCGGAAAGAAATAACCCAGACCAACACCAAAAGCCATTGCTAAAAAAATCCACAAGGTTAGGAAGCGGTCAATAAAGGAGAGGCGTTTTAAAATCTTCTTGTTCATTACAATTAACCCCATACATGAATGCAGGAGCTTTGAGCAGGAATTTCAGATTATTCAATCCAACATCCAAAATTGAAAATCTAAAATTCGGTGAGTTCTATAAAGAGTATATCTCTCTTATTTCAAAAAAAATTGATTTATAAATCTTTAGACAACTAGAAGCAAACAAAAAATTACAAAAAAAATTGATGAATTTTTAAGTCTCGCAGGGGGGACGAATAGGCAATATTGGGCTAAAGCGGCGGAATTCTGCTAGATACTGCTCTAAGGCAACAAATTGCGGCAAATTGAGACTGTAGTAAATCCAGCGCCCTTCTTGACGAGCACGAACTAAACCAGCTTCTTTCAGGGTTTTGAGGTGAAAAGACAGTTTAGACTGAGTGGTTCCCAGATGGTCACACAGGTCACACACGCATAGTTCTTGAGAGCGCAGAAGTTCTAATACTTTAATTCGTAGGGGATCAGACAGGGCATGAAAGCCAGCAGCGATCGTATCAGGAGTGAAGGTGCTATTAGAAGCCATCAACTTTTCTTGAAGTATTCCTTTATGGTAAAGTCTAAATGATGGGTTAACAATACCTGTGCCAATTTACAAGGTTTCAACGTCGGTAGAAACGGGATGAATACGCCCTAAAGAAGTAAGCTTGGCAAAAATCTGGGTTAATAAAATAGGCTCAGGCATTTCAGAAAGCATTTTTAACATTTCACGGACATATCGAAAACCACGATAGTGAGCTTTAAGATCAGTTTTTGAGTTGTCGTTGTGAGAGACAATAACTCTACTACAGAGTGCCCTCTCTCTTCACCCTCTTATTTTGGCTAAGGTATTGTTGAGGAGATCATATTGAACTAGCAGTTTCCCTAACAGTTTCTCGCAGCCGCTCCACATCGCGCATCGGTGGTACACCAAAGAGCCGCTTGTACTCCCGGTTGAAGTGCGAGGCATCGTCATAACCCACGCGGTAACCAGCGCTAGCAGCGTCAAGGTTCTCGCCGAGCATCAGACGGCGAGCCTCCTGGAGCCGCAGTTGCTTCTGGAACTGCAAGGGAC
>CAXUOL010000480.1:2929-5613 GCA_964252435.1 uncultured Nostoc sp. | reverse complement strand
CCTTCATCAAAGAAGTGAGAATTTGATGCAGCCCCAGGTTAAATCTAGCCAGCCATCGCGCCGAATAATTGCCCCAGTCAATGCACAAAGGTAGATTGTCGCGCTCGGTGCGGTCTTTTTGGGTGACAATTTTTGGTGGGGTAGGATAACTTTGTCCGGTTTTGGGGTCAGTAAACGATTCTTCGGGTGGGGCTAAAATTGCCTCAAGTCCAGCGATCGCTCTAATTAAGCGACCACCTTTATCCATTTCTACGAGTGATTCGGTTACTTCGATGCCGTAAGAATCAGAAATGCGGAACTTTTCACATTCAAAAATTTCATTAGGGTCAAGGTAATCTTTGCTCTGACGGGCACGGTACTCGCTCAAAGTAATATTCTTAGCCTTGGCAACAGCCGAATTGTGGGCACTATCCAAAGCTTGTGCTGCTGCTTTAAGACTTTCAAGAGATTGAGGATCTGAATCACTGCCCACATATATAAAGGTATTGCCCATTTCGGTGAGGAGCGATCGCAAGTCATCGCGCAAATTATTGAGAGAATAGTGGCGGTTAGCCATAATTTGGCAGTAAGCCTCAAGCGCCCAATCTTTCTCTGCGCCCCGCTTACCCGTTTCTCTGTCAATCCGCAACAGAAAAGCGGTCATTTCATTGGTTTGGAGCAAGCGCTCTTTAATCTTGGTAGCATTTGTATCCTTGTAACCAAAGGGAGGACGCGGGGCCACCCAAATATGAAACGGAACTTTCGGGCGATACCGGTACAGTTGTTGGGCACATTCGGTAGCGGTTTGGGAAACGCCGTGAAAGACACCAAATACTAAGTCAAAATGATACTCAGAAATATCGACACCAGTACCCAGGCTGGGAGAGGTGAACAAGGCATCAAAGTTTTTGACGGCGTTGGTGATATCTTTAATGAAAGCGACGTTTTCATCACTGCCGGAATTATCGGAGTGGACAGACCAGATGCGCCATTTTTGGGGTGTATGGGATTGGTCAGAGTTAGGATCTTCGTACTTAATAGTAAAAGACTTTTCGAGTTTTTTGATGAAACGCTTGGAGTCACTTGCAACCATGACTTTCAGACCTTGCATCAGGGCTGCCGAGATTTGGGCAACTAGGGCGCTTGAATTACTGCCTTCGTACCAATATATAGTGCGTGAGCCATTTTTCCATTCATTTTTGACGATGTAAGGTACTTCACCTACTGGTCGCATTGCCCGAAAGAAGTCCACGGTTAAATCATCCATGTGTGCGTCGGCAAGGACGACTAGTGGCGCGTTGTATACTATATATTCCAGTACCTCCAAGATTGCTGCACGGTGCTGTTTACACGTATTACTGTGTAGTAGGTGGGTAAGGTATTGGCAAGCTTCATCTATAAATATGCAGCCATAAATCAGCGCTTGCGTATTGAGTTTGTGCAAGCTGTCAATGGTAATACTAAGGGCTTGGGCTTGAGCTAAACCTGTGTAACCCAAGTCTGAATACATCGCAGTTCTCAGGCGTAAGCTTAAATTCTTCAGCAGGTTGACGCGATGCCCGTTGTTGAGGAACCGAGCATCGGGGTTTTGGTCACGCCACCAGCGCATAAGTTCAGTTTTGCCTGTACCCATGTCGCTCCAGAGTACGACTAGTCCTTTGTCTGGAAAACGGAAAGACTTTTTGGGATTTTGGGTACAAGGTTTAGGGTCAGGGCAGTCAGAAATTATTAACTCTTGTTTTCTTTCTCCCTCCCCACAGCTTATAGAGCTAACACTTGGGGTGAACAATTGCTCTTGTGAAATATCGTAAAGCGGCTGAACTGATGAACATTTTTCCTCCAGATCAGGAATACAGAGTGCTTGGGTCAAATATTTAATATTGACTGTCACATCCGGTTTGTACTTAGAGAGTCCCCATTTCTTAGCTCGATAGGAGCGCTGGTAGTCGGCAAGTGATTTGGCATCGTCTATGATTGCAGTTAGTAAGACATTGGCATCTTCACCCCTAGCTACCACGAAATCATCAACGCCTTTTTCTGGCCCCGGCAGTAATGCAACTTCACATTCAGAACCTGCCGATTCAATTGCTTTTGCAGTGCGAACAGTGGCTTGAAACACCGACCACCTAGTTTTAGAAGAAGTTTCGTAGTCAAATAATATAATGAACTTGCGTCCCGCCTGAGCCATTGGTACTAAGTCAGGATGCAATCGTTCATCAAAATCTTGTTTGCCGACGCGCCCGTTCCAAATTCCAGGGAGTGCGATCGCTACAAACCCCAAAGAGAGCAAGCAAGCAGCCTTTTTTTCCCCTTCGCATAAAATAATTGGAATCTCTGGATGCTGTTTCACCCACTCCCAAAATATTAGCGGATTGAGTCGATCCAGTAAGCGCAGCGCCAAAAGTGAATGATAGCGCTTAATTAGATAGCGTTTTGCAACTTTGTCCCAGATGGGATTGGCGACATCAAAGTAGGTAACGCGGTTGGGGGTTTTGGGGGGTGACTCGTACTTAACTGGCTTGCCTTTTTCCCAATCAATGCGGGGGAAGTTCGGCTTAATCCGCCCCCACTCCATCGGTTGCCAGTTTTTGAATGGGTCAAGTGATTGAATCCACGTCCCACCCAACAGCAAATGCTGATACAGCTTTAAGTATCCATCTGTTACCCGACCCGCATTCTTACGTGGGATTTTATCAGATATGAAC
>CAXUOL010000480.1:225-2829 GCA_964252435.1 uncultured Nostoc sp. | reverse complement strand
GTATCCATCTGTTACCCGACCCGCATTCTTACGTGGGATTTTATCAGATATGAACAGGAAATCATAAACTGATTCTCCCTCAACGTGAAAGAAGTTGCGCTTAATCAACGCCGGATGAATGGCGCTACCAGCTAACAACTCATGGTATTCCGCAGCCGTGAGATTGTTTGGATATTCAGTTGTCCCTGCATTCATCGGTTCTCCCCTCGGAATTCCTTAGAGAGAACTCTTTCAAGCTGCGAAACTCTTGCTCTAGCCTCGATATTCCGAAAATTTCCCTTCGTTACAGCACAAAATTGCCGTGCGAAAGCTGCACTCGACCCCATGCGCTCTAACACTGCGCTCTTGGGGTGTTCTCTGCTTTTCACTATATTTTCCCCTGATTACTTGGTTGACAAGCTCAGAGGGGGTTGCATCAGTTATCAGTCAACAGTTGACAAATATCAAGAACTGTGGATTCCAACTGGTAACTGTTATTCGCGCTGCTACTATTTTTTGCTATGAAATTCGGGATATTTCTTAATTAAACTTAACTTTACAGAAACTTATGAATTTCAACAACAAAAATTGCCACACTAAACTGGTGAGTTTCGTGCGGCTTCTCGTATAATACAAGAAGCAGCGTGGACTTAATCTCTTTTTACCAGTCAGTGGAAACAAGTCGCCAAACTTTAACTACCACTGCTTTGGTTGCTTTGAGATAACCCCGCTCTGAAATTATTAGGTTTTTTGAGCCTTGGACAAAGTGCCTACTCTTTAGTGGCATTTTGTCCTTTAAATTTTTGGTGTTGTGTATCTCCCTCCATTTGTTGTTCGTTTTGATCTTACAGAACTTCTGGTCTTCTGGTATCTAGTGTCGTTTTGATTTTTACTTGTGACCTCCATATTTGCTAAGGATTGCTTTAGGGGTAATCGAGGGTTGGTAGCACCTCTTTCTGTGTAGGGTGTGATTACCCTGGCTCAAGCAGTACCAGGCGTGGCTGTTACTTCTGGTTTAGGCTTGCGCTGAAAAACTTACTTGTTGTATATCATTAGGTTTATCCAATACGAACCTGTTGTCTGTTTGCTGACCGAGTTGAAGAGTGATTGTTGCTATATATTGGGGGTAATTACTAGCAGTGTCAGTCAATTTCTTCCAAACTTTTGGTTTTGTAACTGATATTATTCGTCCGTCACAGTCAATATCAAATTGCTGCCAGCTATTCTCCAGTATCTTGGGTTGAGGGAGTTCGTTGATTTTTGTGGTAATCTCTAGTTTTCCTGTAATCATGAATACCTCTGTTATGATGCGATTGGGAAATTGGATGAAGCTTTGGATGTGTATACCCATCCTTGTGGATCTGTTTTAATATACTTTTTTACCACTGGTTCTAAATTAAAGCTGATTTCTTCTGTAATAGGGTCTTTAATAGTTTCAATTAATGAGTGTTTTTCAAGTACCTCTAATGCCTTAATTAGCTCAAATTTTGAAACTGACGTTTGCGGTTCACGATTCATGTCATTTAATAGTTTAGCAAAGCCAACGTATTGTGAATTTAAAGTTACTTCCTCTGTTAAATAAATCATAATTCGCTTCTGAATTTTGCTCAATAATTGACTAAATAGATGATTCAGCATTTCTTGAAACTGGTCACTAACTAATGTAGTTGGGTTTTCAAAAAACTTTTCGGTGCTACCTCCAAAGAAGTGATGAATGCGATTAATTACTGCTTTTAATTCTGAAGGATTACCTCTATAAGTTTTGATTAAATCATTGCATTTTTCTTGATCTATTAATCCTTTGCTAGATAAAAGCTGTAACGCAGCGTCTGCCTCTAACCCCTCAACTCTAAGAAAATCGATAGGTAATTCAGCTGCTATTAGACTCTCAATTTCATCAGGAAAAACTCGACTAGTTATGATTACGCAGCTTTGACACAGCTCCTCTGTTAAACGACGAAAAAATAATCCATAGTCTCGTCGATACTGAAAGTTACTTGTTTGAAATAAAGCTTCAGATGCATCCAATACGAGCAAGCAGCGACGTGATTGCAACTGCTTGATCAATATCGAAATCATGGACTGTGTATGCTCAGGCAAGCTTGAAGATATTTCTGTGGGTTGGATTAACTCTATCAAATCACTTACTAAGTCTTGAACTAATGGTGCGTGGGCCACCGATTTCCAGATTAAACAATCGAATCTAGGTTGAGACTCCAAACTAAGTTCTTCTAATAGTTTTGCTGCTAATGTGCTTTTGCCAATTCCTGCTGCCCCTACTAGCAATATGCATCTCTGCTTAATCGCTAACTCTTTTAAATGTATTAGTTCCTGTACACGACCATAAAAACTGGACACATCAGGTGATTTACTCCCAATCACTTGTATCTGATTCTTAGCAGTGTATGTTTGTTCTTCATGTATGGCATTTTGAAACTGATACTTTTTTGTTACTCGTTCTAAAAAATACCGCAAGCTTTGTTTTTCAACTCGTTCGCCATCTCCAATCGTTGTTGAAAGCATATTCCACAGGGGAGAGGCTACTCGTCGTTGCAAGTAGTTAAGACTGTAAGTCGAATTGCTTGCTATATCCTTATACTCCTTTACATCCAAAGCTGCTTTAAT
>CAXUOL010000480.1:0-215 GCA_964252435.1 uncultured Nostoc sp. | reverse complement strand
GGAGACAAGCGTTTGCGTCTTTCGGTTAACACTAAGTTATCTACTACAGCCAAGTCATCTTCAAAAGTTACATCTGCTGAAAATCTTTGCCCTAAAACTTTCTGTTCTTTGACAAGAACAGAGGAAGCGTTAGTAGACTTAAGTTTTGATTCAGCACTAAAATCCATATCTTTATAATTTTTGTTGGTGTATTAAATATCTATAGAGGATTTTTT
>CAXUOL010000479.1:0-5640 GCA_964252435.1 uncultured Nostoc sp. | reverse complement strand
GTCTATTGTAATTTGAAATTTTCAAAGTTGCGAAAGCCATAGCCCAATCTTTTAATTAACTTGAGTTTATTATTAATTCCTTCTACAACTTTGCTTGTTGTTCTCTTATCAAAATAACCAACTATTTCTCCAAACCATCTCTGAATTGTCCCAATACTTTTGGGAAAAAATGACATAGCACCATGCATCCAATCAAGTAATTTTAATACTCCTTCTCCACAAGAATATTTCGTTTCAAATATGTCTCTAAACTCTTCTTTTAGGGCATGCACTTTTGATAATTCTGGCGAGACTTACCGAACTGATTTTAATTTTTTTTCTGCTTATCAGTCAAAAAAAGGATCTAAAACTATGTCATCTTTTTTTTGTTAAATTTTCAATTAAAAATACTAGGGATTCAATTGGTTTGTTCCCCCAATATTTACGAAAAGCAGCTAATCCCTTGTAGCCTCTTGGTAATACTATTGTTTCAGTAATTGTATTAGTCAGTTCTGTTTCAAATAAGTTTAATTGTTTAAAACTAGATTTCATGATTTATATAATAATTAAAAATATGTAGCTTTTCAAAAATAATTAGATTACATCAATTTCAATTGCATAAAGCTTTAACAGTATCCAGATGATTAACTATTGTTTATTAATAGATTTTTACAAAAAATATAATGTCATAGATGCGATTCCATAAAAATCTTTGCAAAAAATGAATTTTATCAAAATATTCGTATTACATTTCTGTAAAATAGCAAATTAATTGCTAGGTGGATTAATGAAGATAATAATTTAGTGTACCGATGGATTATTGTCTGAGTAGAAGCGTACATCTGTGCGCCCTTACTTGTTGTCTACGACGGGCTATTCGGCGTCGCGCTCCGCTCCCATCTTGGAAAAACAATCTGCACCCAGACAAACTTTCCGATAAAATATTTCGGATTTCCTGATAACTTAATGTATTCTGGAGTATCCTAACTTGTGAAAAGTCAAATAATGACTATGAATATGCAACGACTGATCAAAAAAACCTCTAACCCAATTCGCAAGACAACAGAAGTAACTCCACCATCGACTGAACTCATTGAGATGCTTGAGAGTCAAGATATTCCTGAATCGGTAGTTGAACCAAATCCACCTGCGTACATCGAAGCATCCGAATCAGACTACATCTGGGAACATTATCGCCCTTTGCGCTCCGTTAGTAACTCTGGCTGGCAACCGTCTGATGTGTGGCGTGAGTTGAGGGTTGATAATTTCTGCGGGTGAGTAATACCATTTCACCAAATGAAAGATACAAATATTTTCTCCTCTGCTCCTCTGCTCCTCTGCTTACCTAAATGTATCAAACTTATAGTAACGCATTCCCCACGGATAAATCCGGGGGCTTTTAGCAGAGAAAGATAAATAGCGGCTTGGTTCCTGTTCAGGTTCCGAAACACTACCCCCCGAACCTCTAGGCACGGTTACGATTAAACAGAGGATGGACTCATCCCCACGCCCCAAAAACACATTGTTTTGCTACTTAGCAAGCAATATGTTTCTACCCACTATAAGACTACGCGACAGTCTCTTATCTACTGGAAAGCTGTTTCTACTGGGTAAACAGTGCCTTATCCAATTTCGATATAACAACATTTTCTCACCAATTAAAACATTTTTCACGGCGAATAAATTCGCCTACGCCTTACCCCCATGCATTAATGCAGGGGCTTCCACGGCGAGAGGTGTTTGGTGAAAGTGAAATGGTGTAAGTCCTGCTGAAATGTAATTCCTCAGCTACAGCAATAAAGTAGCTCAGATGTCATAGTTTCATTTTTTTATACTTTATAAGTCTCAATTTTAAATAAATATATATTGGACATCTCAAAAAAGGCTACATATCATACTCGTACAGAGATTTGATTGAGGCCAGAGCAATGAGTGAAAAAACAACGTCAGAGAATTTCAGAAGTAAAGTTGTTACACAAGGGGTGCAGCGATCGCCAAATCGCGCTATGCTGCGTGCAGTAGGTTTTCAAGATGAAGACTTTAAGAAACCAATTGTCGGTGTGGCTAATGCCTACAGCACCATCACTCCCTGTAACATGGGGATTAATCAACTAGCACTCATAGCTGAAGCTGGAATTAAACTAGCTGGGGCAATGCCGCAAATGTTCGGCACAATTACTGTTAGTGATGCGATTTCGATGGGAACTGAGGGGATGAAATATTCCCTAGTGTCACGAGAAGTGATTGCTGACTCCATTGAAACCGTCTGTAATGGTCAAAGTATGGATGGTGTGATTGCCATCGGTGGCTGTGATAAAAATATGCCAGGGGCAATGATTGCAATAGCAAGGATGAATATCCCGGCTATCTTTGTTTACGGTGGGACAATTAAACCCGGACACTACAACAGCCGCAACTTGACTGTTGTGAGTTCCTTTGAGGCTGTAGGTGAATATAGCGCTGGCAAAATTGACGACACCGAACTGATGGAAGTAGAACGCCGCGCTTGTCCTGGTGCTGGTTCTTGTGGTGGGATGTTCACAGCCAATACTATGTCCTCAGCCTTTGAAGCGATGGGCATGAGTTTACCCTATTCTTCGACAATGGCGGCGGAAGATGATGAAAAAGCTGATAGCACTGAAGAATCAGCCAAGGTATTAGTAGAAGCAATTCGCAATCAATTGTTACCCCGACAAATTATCACGCGCAAATCTATAGAAAATGCTATTTCTATAATTATGGCTGTGGGTGGTTCAACTAACGCCGTGTTACATTTTCTGGCGATCGCTCGTGCGGTTGGTGTAGAACTTAATCTAGATGATTTTGAAACTATTCGTGGTCGTGTCCCTGTTTTATGTGATTTAAAACCCAGTGGTAGATATGTCGCCACAGACTTACATCAAGCTGGTGGTATTCCCCAAGTGATGAAAATGCTATTGCTACATGGATTACTTCACGGTGACTGTATCACCATCACAGGTAAAACCATCGGCGAAATTTTAGCAGATGTCCCCGATGAACCACCAAGCAATCAAGATGTGATTCGTCCTTGGAATAACCCAATGTATGCCCAAGGTCACTTAGCTATTCTGAAAGGGAATCTCGCTACAGAAGGTGCTGTTGCCAAAATTACCGGAGTGAAAAATCCCAGCGTTACTGGCCCTGCACGGGTATTTGATTCCGAAGAAGAATGCTTAGATGCCATCCTTGCAGGTAAGATTAAAGTCGGTGATGTGATTGTCATCCGTTATGAAGGGCCTATTGGCGGTCCTGGTATGCGGGAAATGCTAGCACCCACCTCAGCAATTATTGGTGCGGGTTTAGGTGATGCAGTCGGGTTAATTACTGACGGACGCTTTTCCGGCGGTACTTACGGGATGGTAGTCGGACACGTTGCTCCCGAAGCCGCTGTTGGTGGTGCGATCGCTCTGGTCGAAGAAGGTGATAGCATCACTATTGATGCTAATTCTCGCTTGTTACAAATCAACATTTCTGATGCAGAATTAACTAGTCGCCGCGCCAAATGGCAACCCCGTCCACCCCGTTATACAAAAGGCATCTTAGCAAAATATGCTAAGTTAGTTTCCTCTAGCAGTGTTGGTGCTGTCACAGACTTGGATTTATTTCATGAGTAGGAAGTAAGGGTAGAGACGCGAGATATCGCGTCTCTCCACAAGAGTATGGAAAGACGACTTTCTACTAGCATTGGCTGTGAAACTTATTTGATCTTTTTGCGATCACTGTATGTCAAAATCGGAAATGTATACTTCTTGTTTTTTACCGCGATCGCTACCTGTATTTACTTATCTTCACATAGTCTGCTTCTTTTAAGTCCCTCTACTTATGTTTTAAAGTAGAAAGTAGTTGATTGAAAGTGTTTGTTACTACCAATGAAAGTTTTAGGGTTAATCCTGCCAGTCCTGTTGCTGCTATGCAGTCCTGCGATGGCAGTTGAGCTTAAAGGACAAAATATTGATGGTCAAAAGCTGCCTGCTAGAGCTTATTACTATGCAACTGGTGGGGTCTACAAAGTTCAAGTGCGCTTTCACAACAAACGAGCCACAATTTACTTTGACGACGGCAACCAAATAACTATACAGTTGAACGAGCAAGCGATCGCTGACTCCAAGAATATTGAAGGTTTTGGAAAACTAGGACAATATACTCTAAATAGAACATTCAGTGTTGGGTTGGTGTATGACAATAATTGGCTCGGTAGCAATGATAGTCAATTCCAACTGTCTAATCCGCTAGATGGGTTGTGGAAAATTAGTTTGGAGTGAATACTCATCCGACTTTAAAAAGGTTTCTCACTTCTGACAGGGCAACTCAACAATATGTCCTCTGCTAGATTCGGAGTAACTACTTAATTAATAAAGTAACATATATAAGACCCCTATTTAATTTTTGAATAACTAAGCTGCTTAAAAGCTTGCCAAACAAAGATTTCCTTTTCAGGATTCAAATAGGATTGCTATATGTATGTGAATATAATAATTACATAAATGAAAGTTGGCATTCAAAATACAGTAGAAATTCTAGAGCAAGTTCACCAATTAGAGTCCACAATGGGTCTTAAAAATGAAGCTTGCCGTTCTAAATTTTTGATTCATCCTTACTTCACTTCAAAAGTTTTTTTGTTTTTGCATGGTTTTACAGCAGGCCCTTACCAGTTTGAACCGCTTGGTAAAGCCTTCTTTAACACGGGATATAACGTTCTAATTCCTTTACAACCCGGTCATGGACGCTCAGGTGACTGGAAGTCTCAAAATCCTCCACCCCTACCAACAGATATTGAGATTTATCAACAATTTGTAATCAAATGGTTGCAGATTGCCAAAACGCTAGGGCAACAAGTTGTGATTGGTGGATTATCAACAGGTGGAACTTTAGCTGCTTGGTTAGCTTTAGAGCATCCTCAAGAGATTGACCGCACCTTATTGTTCACGCCTTATTTAGGTAGCCGCTACTTAGTATTTGATCAACTCATCAAAATTCTGCCAATTTACTTTGAATGGTTCAACAAAGATGCACCCGGCAATTTTGGTTATAAAGGTTTTTGTCTCAAGGCCTTACGGATATTTCTGGAATTGGGATATCAGGTTTTAGACAAGTCTCAAGGCTGTGTTTCTGCCCCAATTTTAATGGTATGTAGTGAGGCAGATAGTGCTGTTAGTCGCTCGAAACAGCAGGATCTTTTCCGAAGAGTACTTAGGCAGCAACCAAAATCCTGGTATTACTGTTTCGATGATTCGCTTCACATTGAACACCGAATGATGACAAAATTGGAAGACAATGATTATGAGGAACTGGTAATTACCCTTAGTAAAGCATTTGTTGAGAGTGATTTAACTTGGGTAGAGTTTAAGCAAATGGCAAAGCGGATAGCGCAGGGGCAAGCTTATGACCAAATTATGCGAGAACTCAACTTTGATGAACAAGTTTTTCCACAGCTATCTGCAATGATGACTCAAGGTTTTGGCTGTGAGCATCTTAAATGTATCAATCCAGATTCCTAATGAGTATCCCAATTTTGTAAAAAACGGAAAGAGTCAACCCCTTCTCTGCGTTCGCGTAGCAGGGTGGTTTCATACGAAAAAATAAAAATACATAAGTCTTGATTTCTCGTTTTGTGGCATGGCTTTTTCTCTCACTTCCATT
>CAXUOL010000478.1:0-5670 GCA_964252435.1 uncultured Nostoc sp. | reverse complement strand
AATTGTTCATCTTGCCAGTAAAGATTGTCTAGGACAGAAAAATCAAAGGGTTTGTCGCCTGCACTAAACGCAGCTAGCCAATCATTAATGCGTTCTTTGATTTCCGCTTCTTCTAAAGTATCTTTCATAGTTCACGACCAATTTATACAACCATTTTACTGATGTTGGATCTAGGAAAAATCTAAAAATCCTCAGTTTGATTTGATACTTTAGAGTGCGGGAAGTGGGTTTTAATTATTTAGATGAGAAGAATTAGGCATTAACCACCTGCTCATTAGCCGCCGACCAAAATGGATAGTCTGTATAACCCTTTTCACCGCCGCCATAAAAGCTTGCTTGATTTGGTTGATTTAGTGGTGCATTCAAAGCCAAGCGTCGGGGTAAATCGGGATTTGATATAAATAATGTGCCAAAGGCAACTAAATCTGCTGCTTTATTTGCCAGCACTGCATCGCCTTTTTCACGAGTATAACCACCATTGACGATGAGAGTACCTGTAAAGCGATCGCGTATATGACTAGTGGGTACTATTATCCCGCCATGTCTAATATCTGCATCTGTTGCCTCGTAAATATGCAGATATGCCAAATTAAACTGATTTAACGCTTGAGCCGCATAACCGAATGTCTCCAGGGGATTGGAGTCATGCATATCGTTAAAAGTCCCACTGGGAGAAAAACGTACCCCAACTCGGTTAGAATCCCACACACTAGTTACTGCCTCTGTCACCTCCAACAGGAATCGGGCACGATTTTCAATGTCACCTCCATATTTATCTGTGCGTTGATTCGTACCATCCCGGAGAAACTGATCTATTAAATAACCATTAGCCGAGTGAATTTCCACGCCATCAAACCCAGCGGCTAGGGCATTTGCCGCTCCCTGACGGTACTGTTCGACTACCTGCGGTATTTCCGAAGTTTCTAAAGCACGGGGAGTAACAAAGGGTTTTGGCCCCTCATAAGTTGCAGCATCACCTTTAGGAGCAATGGCAGAAGGTGCCACAGGTAAAACTCCATTCGGTTGTAAATCAGGGTGAGAAATCCTGCCGACATGCCATAGTTGCAGAAAAATTCTGCCTCCGTGCTGATGTACGGCATCGGTTACTAGCTTCCATCCCTCCACCTGTTCTGATGAATGAATTCCTGGTGTCGCAGGATAGCCCTGTCCTTCAGGAGTTACCTGTGTTGCTTCAGAAATAATCAGTCCAGCGGAAGCACGTTGGACGTAGTAAGTAGCATTTAGTTGGTGTGGTACATTTCCCTCACCTGCCCTGTTTCGGGTTAATGGTGCCATCACTATCCGGTTAGGTAGTTCCAGATTTCCTAATTGGTAAGGAGAAAATAAGTTAATATCAGTAGTCACGATCGCTTGGCTCCAATTCAAAATTCAAAATTTAGGAGATCGGGAGAATAAGGAAAGAGTTTTCCCCATACCCAATTTTGTGTGCAGCGCATTACAGCTATTTCAGGTAAATAGACTATGGGGTTGTGGTTCAAATACTAAACAATCGACCGAATAACGCCACCATCTACCCGCAAAGCTGCGCCATTAGTTGCTGATGCTACGGGACTAGAAAGATAAACTACGATCGCTGCTACTTCTTCATTAGTTGCAAAGCGTTTGATTAGGGAACTTGGACGCACATTTTGAAAAAATTCAGTCTCAACGTCAGCGCGGGTTATACCGCGTTCTTGCGCCAAGTTGGTGATAAAATCTTCAACTCCTTCTGAACGAGTTGGCCCTGGTAGGACGGAGTTTACCGTGACTCCAGTCCCAATAGTCATTTCTGCTAGACCTCTGGCAATGGCAAGTTGCGCTGTCTTAGTTGTCCCGTAGTGAATCATTTCCACTGGGATCTGAATAGCAGATTCACTGGAGATAAAAATTATCCGCCCCCAGTTTTGCTCTAGCTGCTTTTGCAGATATTGCCGACTCAAACGGACTCCACTGAGGACGTTAACCTCAAATATCTTTAACCAGTCTTCATCAGTAATATCAAAGAAGGTTTTTGGCTCATAAATACCCAGATTGTTTATGAGTATATCAACATGAGGAACCTCTTGAATAAGTTTCTCTATCCCTGATGCAGTGCCTGCGTCAGCAACAACACCAGAAACTTTCGCGTCGGGTGTAGAATGCTTAATTTTGGCGATCGCTTCAGCTACTCGTTCTTCAGACCGACCGTTGACAATCACTGATGCACCCTCTTGAGCTAGCCCAAGAGCGACGGCCATTCCAATACCTGCGGTTGAGCCACTCACCAGGGCGGATTTACCATGCAATTTCAAGTCCATTTTGCTCTTTCCCCGTTAGTTGAAACAGAATTCAGGAGTCAGGAGTAGGAAGAGACGCGATTAATCGCGTCTGTACAAGAGTCAGGAGTCTGATATATTTTGACTCCTGGCTCCCTTAACTAGAGAAGGCTGCAAACTAAATGCATCTCACAATAGTACCTAGATTAAAGATGCTGTGCTAAGGTCTTATTCAAGGTAGTTTTTGGAACCGCTCCGACAACAGTATCGACCTGGCGACCTCCTTTAAAAACCATCAATGTCGGAATGCTGCGAATTCCATAGTGGCTAGCGACAGTAGGATTTTGATCTGTGTTCAACTTCACAAATTTTACCTGTCCTTCGTATTCAGCAGCAACTTCATCGACGACTGGGCCCACCATCCGGCAAGGGCCGCACCACGGTGCCCAAAAGTCCACTAATACCGGAATTTCACTTTCCAAGACTTCTTGCTTGAATGTGGCTTCTGTGACGTTTGTAATGGATGACATAAATTGCCTTCCTACTTAATTCTATAATTCGATAATATCGAATAATAAAAATATATGCCACTTGATGAGATAATGCAACTATGAGATTCCTTTATCATCCAGATAGAAAAAATATTTCTTTACCAGGCGTGTTGTATGCATTGGGCGATCCGGTGCGGCTAGAGATTGTGCGGCTGTTGGCGACTGACGGGGAACAATGCTGTGCGAAGTTTGATTTTGCGATCGCAAAGTCTACTATGTCCAACCACTTCAAGATTTTGCGGGAGTCGGGGATAGTTTTCACACGCAAAGAAGGGACACAGCATATTAATATCCTGCGGCGTGAAGATTTAGAGATGCTGTTTCCAGGGTTGCTGGATGTGGTATTGAAAGCTGCTCAACCATTACCTGTTGACCCCGCCAGTGCTAAGGGAATCCCAAAAAATAAATTCTCCGAAACGTACCCCTACTAGACTGTTCTGGAGTAAACCGATAGACATCGGCTGTCTGCCAACAAATTGACTCCAGAAAAGGCAGCTTTTTGGGGACAATAACAGGATTATTTGTTAGTATTGCGGTTGTCATAATTTTTTTAATCAACCACTTTCGGCTTAGTTTAATTTTAGCTTTCGCGTTTTACATTTGGCCACTGTATTTGAGAAGGACAAATCAGCGGTGAAATATAAGGCAGGCGGGCGACCAAAAAAAATCTACGTGCTGGTAAGTATTTGGGCGTAATGCCCGTATCAAAGCAATAGCATCTGATCCAGAGTTAGGTTTTAAAGTTATTATTATGATATAAGCAACAACCTTAAAACTAAGGGATTTCTCACTTACGCAACTAAAAAAGGTGACTCGGAAAATACGATTAAATTGAGCTTCAAAACTCGGAACTTGAGCTTTAGAACACGTCAAATTCTACACTCAAACTCCGAGTTTCTAAGCTCTAACTTTCAACCTCTTAAGCAAAATTGCCGATAGATTTTCTGCACTATTGATGCTTACGGCTGCACTTTTCCAGATTTACAGATAAAATTGCGCCTTGATCAATTTTTAGTTTCTACCTTTGAAAGAGTTTAGCCATTCTTGAACTTGCTCTCGTGCAATATCGCGCCCTCCAAGACCAAAAGCTAAGGCAATAGCAACTGCGATCGCACCTAGTAAAAGTCCAAAGGCTAAATTCACAATATCACTGGCAACTCCAATCTGTTGCAGTGCCATTGCAGAAACTAAAGCAATAATTGCAATCCGCGCCACTTGTCCCAAAATCTGGGACTGGCGTTCACCGGAACTGGTAATGATGTTAAAAGCCAGATTTGCTAGGAATAAGCCAATGGCAAAGATCACCAATCCTGCCAAAATCCGCCCGAATATAATCACAATCCCAGACACTAATGCTGTCAGGGCTGGAATATTCAAGATATTCACCGCCGCCACCGTGGCAAATAGCATGATACCTACTAAGGCGACAATGCCTACAATTTCTGATGGAGTGCGGGTTGGAGTCGGCTCAACTGTTGGTTGTGTTGAAATGACGATTCGTCTACTGGGTGTTGTCAGACCCAAAATAGTGAAAATGTTATTAAACCCTAAATTGGTGAGGATACTTGTAACCAAGTCCGCGATAAACCGCCCGACGAAATAGGCAACAATCAAAATTGCCACAGCTGTAAAGATTCCAGGTAGGGCATTGAGAACCTGTTGCAGCATAGCGATCGCAGGTATTGATATTGCATCAATTCGCAAGGCATTCAGCGCTGCGATCGCCACAGGAATCAGAATCAAAACATAGACAATTGTGCCGATAATACTCGATAGAGGTTGCACCCCCGCAGTTGCAGATAATCCCAACCGACTACCTAAATGGTCGATGCCAGTTGTCGCCAACAAGTTTGTCACAATCCGCCGTACTATATTAGCGATGAACCAGCCAACTACACCTATTAAAATCGCCGCTAAAATATTCGGCAAAATTAGCAGAACTTCTGTAATTAGAGCTTGTACTGGTTGTAGAGCCTGCCTGAGTTCGAGAGTGTCTAAAACTGGGGCAAGAAACAGTAAAAATATAAACCAATACAGAGCGTTGCCTATCGTTTCACTCAAAGACAGCTGATTCAGGCTGGGTGCTCTGTCTTCTGGTTCTGGATTCAAACGCTCATCTAGGTTAAATGCCTGTAATGAGCGCACAGTGATAATCTTCACAATGGTCGCCAAAAACCAGGCTGCTCCCAAAAGAATTCCTGCACCAACTACCTTTGGCAAAAAGCCAATAAGCTGATTGAGAAAACTATTTAGGGGTCGAGAGGCTACCTCCAAATCTAATGCCTGTAAAACAGCTACCACCGTTAACAGGATAATGCTCCAAAAGACTAAGCTAGAGATAAATTTCTCTACTTGGGGAACATCTTGACGACCCGTTACCCCTGCGGCAATGCGGTTATCTATGTTTGTGCGTTTGAGGATTCCTCGCGTCAGCGCTGCTATACCGAAGGCAATTAGCAAACCTACACATAAAATTACGACTGCCCCTAGTAGACGGGGTGTAAACAGAATCAACTGTTGAACAATACCTTGCACATCAGTGATTCCTTGATTCACTGCTGGTTGTATTGGTTGCAGACTGGGCGATGATTGTGCCAAAAATTGCTGCACCCTCGTGGATAAACTAACTCCGTAGGCGTAGCCCGTCGTAGACATCACCTGGGTTATTTCTTGCCAAGTTGTGTTCATGGTTTTCGGGAATTATGCTTAAGTATTCGCCGCAAACACTAAGTCAGTGTTTTGCCTATCAATTTACCAGTAAAAACATACATATTTACTTATATTTGATTTAATATACAGGCATTGGGCGTTAGGAGTGCTGTACATGGATAGCGGGGCGTTTAGCCCGTGCTGAGTTAGGAGTT